>CALBJF010000069.1 GCA_937892665.1 uncultured euryarchaeote
GTTTTCGTGAATTCGTTCAACGGCTTTAATCGAAGATCCACCCGTTGTTGTTACGTCTTCAAGAATGACGACATTTCCTCCTTCAGCAATCGAAGCTCCTTCAATACCCGGAGGATTATTGGTCTTTCTGCCACCTCTTCCTTTCGGTGATTTTCGAACCATGAAGCCCTTGCGATTCTCGCTTTCAGAGCCTGTGATAACGATGGCAGTCAATGGGACAGCACCCAATTCAAGGCCTCCGACAAAGACTGGGTCAAGATCATCAAGACGATGATTGAACAACGTAGAGAGGAGTTTTGCTGATTCAGTATGCATCATCACTGGCTTCATGTCAAAGAACCAGCGTGAAGAACGCCCAGATGCGAGCGTAAAGGCGTCATCGGAACCCCCGTCAAGGAAAGCAAGTTCCCGAACCATCTCAACCAAACGCTCCCACTCGGGCATAGATTTCAACGAAGAGTGAACGCTCATGGTTCAATCGTGAGGCATCTACCGCATGAATGTTCGGCTTGCGTTGAAGCAAAATAGTCCTCCGATTGCATCATAAAGTCTCGACAGTGAAGGGTTGTTTGGGGGTCGTAAGTTGGGAGATGAAACTCGAGCAACAGCGACTCTCGACCCATTGATTGGAGTCGATATTGCCCGTCTAGAGAAGGAGATGGAACAATATCAGAGTCTCTTGGATGAAGATGCAGACTATGCTTACAGAATCGCAGAAGAAGCACGGCAACAGAATCTTGACCCGAAACCATTTGTTGAAATTCCAAGAGCGAGTGATCTTGCAAGCAGAACCGAAAAGCTGCTTATTGAACATCTTGAAAATTACCCTGTTGCAGACGATATTCGTGTAATGCTCGCTGAACATGACCGTGAAACAACCTCGATTATGATGGCTCAGAGTGTTGCAAAAGGTTTCCGAGAACAGGGTTATGACATGGTCAAATCCATCGATGTTGGGCTTCGCGTAGGCCTGGCAATTCTTACAGAAGCCGTTCTTGTTGCTCCTCTTGAGGGAATCAGTGAAGTGAGGCTGCTCAACAATTTAGACGGTTCTCCTTTCGTTTCAGTTCATTTCGCTGGACCTATCCGTGCTGCAGGAGGTACTGCGCAAGCTCTTGCCGTACTCATCGCCGATATGATTCGTCGGGAACTCAAGGTTGGACCGTATATCCCAAGCGATGGAGAAGTCGAGCGAGTGAAGGAAGAATTTGGTTTATACAGAGGGAATCTTCAGTATCGGCCTTCTCCTAAAGAAATTGAAGAAATTGTACGTGCTTGTCCGGTTATGATCAATGGTGAGTCAACAGAATCAATCGAATGTGCAGGTTATGGACGTGTTCGAAACATCGATGAAGCCCGGATCCGCGGTGGTGTGTTACTGGTTATCGGAGAAGGGATGTGTCTCAAGGCTCCAAAAATTCAGAAGCATACTGAGCGACTCAACGTTCCTGGGTGGGATTTTATCTCCAAATTTGCTTCTAAGGGCGAAGATGAAGATGGTTCAAATGATCCTGACGCATTCAAGAGTCGAAAGGTGCAACCGATTGATAAGTTCATGAAAGACATCATCGCAGGACGTCCCATCTTTGGAGGGCCTCAACAACCAGGGGGTTTCAGACTCCGTTACGGCAGAGGACGCCCCTCTGGCCTTGCTGCTGCTTCTCTAAATCCTGCTTCAATGCTCGTCCTAGATGACTTCATCACCGTTGGAACACAAATGAAAATTGAACGCCCTGGAAAGGCCTGTGCAGTGACTCCAAGCCACGATTCTGAAGGGCCGTATGTTGTCCTCTCCTCGGGTCAATTCTTACGAGTTGACAAGGCGAGTATCATGCAAACAATACGCCCAGACATCCGCTCAATATGGGACAACGGAGAGATTGTCATTGGGTATGGAGAATTCATGGAGAATAACAAGAATCTCGTTCCTGCAGGATACACTACCGACTGGTGGGCTAGCGATCTTATCGATGCACTACGGACTCCAGAAGACGTTGAGGCTTTTGTCAAACTCTGTAATTGTGATGATGATGCCCCAGAGGGCGTTCCTGGATTAGCTACCTATGAGAGCGGCTTTGAACAGTTTCACGTTCGTCGACGATGGCATCGGTTCTTGTCTCGTATGAC
>CALBJF010000070.1 GCA_937892665.1 uncultured euryarchaeote
TGAGTGAAACTGGTGTTGATGTAGCTCCGTCTTCAAACTGGAAATCAGTGGCCTGGGAAAAAGACGTCTTTTGCCCATTGTAATATGGGTTCCACACACGGGGCATTGTTTCGATATCAATACGAGTATGTGCGCCGTGAATTGCAGGTGATGTCGAGACTGCAACGCTTGCTGATGTAATTGATTCCCCAACGGGTAAATCAACCGACCCATCCACTTCGTTCATGTACGTCGAAGCATCATCAAGAACAATCTCTGCTTCACTGGTACCTGAACTGAAATCTGATACGCTTGCAGCAGTTGCCAGCGGAGTCAGTATCATCAAAGTCACGAGGAAAAATGCAATTTTTGTTCGTCCATCAGTAGAAGCCATGGTTTCACCTATGTTCTGCGTATCGACTCTGCTCTAAAACTTCGTCGCTTAACTGACTACTTTGCTTTGAAATGTGATATCCGGGAGATAAATAGTAAATTTTCCGCTTCTCGACTCCATGTATTCATATTGGAGAGGGGACTGGGACTTATCATGAAGCCATTCTCAACTGAGCCAGTGATGTTGATTGAAGAAGTATTTCCCCAGGACACAAACTCATACAATACACTCTTCGGTGGACGCTTACTTTCTGTCATGGACAAAGCCGCTGGGATTGCATGCTCTAAATTTGCACACAGAGAATTTGTTACAATTTCAATCGATACATTGACCTTCATAGCACCTGCAAGGCAAGGTGACTTGATCGAGGTTACTGGACGTGTCGTTTTCACGAGTACGCACACAGCAGGTGTCAAAGTTACAGCATGTGCTATGACAAAATCGGATTGGGAAACTCGAGTTATCTGTGAAGGCTATTTCTTCATGGTTGCCATCGATTCGATGATGCGCCCTATTCCAATTCCGCAACTCGTTCCTGAATCAGAAGAAGGCCTTAGCGAGTGGAAAAAAGCCAAAGAAATCCGGGAAAACATGCTCTCAAAGCGTAATTCTGAATGAGAGCATTGATGAAAGAATGGCTTGTGGATTGACACATGCCAGTTCTTAATATCGCCATGGTTGGAAGTGATGACCTTGCACGAAGTATTGCAAAACCAACCGACCAAAGAGACGTCCACACCTATGTGAACAAGGATATGGTCAACGGAGAAGCGCAAATTCTCTCTTTGATTCGTCCAGCAAAGTATCCAGAGCGTTTGCGGCCTTTGCTCAATGCTCTATCTGCTGCGCGTGCTGGTCTGGTCGAGATCACTGCAATTGATGCAACTCTTGGCGAAGCACTCGTCGCTTTTGCAAGTGCAAATATCAAGCAAGGAATTGCTGTTATCCGCCCGCCTCAAGGCGAATGGGTTGACGAAGACATGGTTAAAACACTCTTCAAGCAAGCAGGATTGACTGATTGGACCTTCGAAAAGGATGATGGGACAGAATTGAGAACTGCTCTGTATGCGATTATGAATTCCATGGCAGAAGAACTGCAGATGATTGAACAACAACCTCTTGTCGTTCCAATCGATCAACACTTCAATGTGAAAGGAATTGGTCTTGTTGCAATTGGATATGTCCAATCTGGAAGCGTTTCCGTTCATGATGAAATCACAATGCTTCCATCAGGAGGAACTGGTTCTGTCAAATCTCTGCAAGTAATGGATGATGATGTCCCTATGGCTGGGGCTGGAGACAGGGTCGGTATCGCCCTTCGCAACGCCAAAGAAGAATCACTGAGCGGAACCTGCCTAATTGTTCTGCCAGAACTTGAAGATAAGAGAAAGGACATACACAGACCTCTTGCACTGGAATCGCACTCATTGTCCCAAATAAGCCTCAACATATCTCCCTTCCAAAAGCGAAAGTTGACAGTGGGTGATGTCCTTCACGCATCGATCGATCTACAGTTTGTTGTGGGACGAGTCGAAACCATAGACGGTGGGGTCGGAACCGTTCGCTGGGAAACACCTCTCTTGCAACGTATCGAAAACCCTCCTTCTGTATTGATTGCTCAACTCGATTCTAAACCACGAATTATGGGCGATGCAAATCTAGCAAAACTGGAATGATTCGGCATCAAAACTCTCGTCCTCGAACGCCCTCCTGAATCTCGTAGTTTAGGGATGCATTGATAATGGGCTTGTTCTACTGCTAGATGGGATGCAGACCAACGGGCGCAACGAACGCCTTGCGGAGAATGGGGAGAGAGTATCTCTTCACGGTCTACGCTTGGTAGGAGAAGGAGGGAGGGCGAGAGCAAGCCTTACCAATTCTCGAGTATCCTTTGAGTTCAAGAATGGAAATTGCCTCGAGTTTCGATACGACTCTGTCGCTAGAATGCAGCATCACAACACCACACTTGTTCCTGCATGGATTGCATTCATTGGCGTTTGTGCATTGTACGCTTCTTGGCGTATCATCACTCCTGCTGACCTTCGAATATTCGCATTCTTAGCTGGCGTGGTTCTGATTTCGAGTTGGGGTCTTACAAAGCGTCCAACTCTTACATTGGATATGCTACTGGGTGATTGCCATGTCATTTATGGAAACGACTCGAAGTTGCTCGAACTCTCAATGTTGATTGGAAGAATGAATGAGGGAATGACGCTTGAACAAGCAAAAATCGGTACTGAGATGATGAATCAAGATACCGATTATCCACGAGAGGCAGCTCAAGAAGCGTACGATGAATTACCAAGCCCTCCAGTCGATTTGGTTCCTTCAGCGAGTATCGCCTCATTTTTAGGGACAGGAACAACACAAAGTGATGGATTTGAAATCGATGAGGGAATCATTCCCCGATGGGCTGAAGATAGCATGAATCAAGCCCCATCAAGTGAACACGGAATCATTTCACGTGGGCGAGAATACATCTCCACGCGAAGAGGATACGAAGGAGTTGATATTCACCAACAACACCGTCGAATAGGCCACCAAGACGCCGTATTTACTGGAGAGGCTCCCCTTCCATCCGAAGTACCAATACATCATGGAAGTTCTTCTCATCGAATGCACCAAGCAAGTGGTATGCCGGCCACTCGTCAGCCGTTGACATCAACTCCTCTTCCTCAAACGCTCTTACCTAGTTTTGTCGGCCCAGATGGGGCGCACATCCCGCATACCTCTGGAATGTTTACTTCACCAGACCATGATCTGGATAACTTCCACCTAGAGGAAACTGAGGAGCGTCCATCACTGGCCGAGCAAGCGACAACCCCTGATGAACAAACAAACACACAACCTCAGCCTGTCTTGAATTCAGGTGTTCTTCGTCGTAATAACGGGAACAATTCCTTACAACGCATCCACATTCGTTCCAATAGGACTGAGAACAAAATCGTAAAGGCGAGAAAGGCTAAAACTTCAATCGTATCTCGAGGAATATCATCCATACGAAAAGTTCGAGAAAAAATCACTAACCTGAGTGGCGAGGGTGTCGATGACGAACTCATTGAAATAATGCATGAACATATTCCGGAAGGAGATGAAGCGCAGGAAGTCCCTGACTCGTTCAGTTCACTAACAGAGTCACAGGAAATCGCCCCAATACAGCAATCTGGACGTCATGGATTACGACGATTTGACTGATATTCCTGAGATATCACAGAAGGAATTGTATCGTTGTTCATACGCTTCTTGTGAAATCTTTTCAAGAATAGTGGTACCAAAATCTTCGAGAGTAAAACTTGCAGTTACTGTAGCATGAGTCAAGGCATTTCGAAGCTCTTCAACTGTCATCTCACCCTTACCTGAGGCTAAGCAAGCGGCAAGTGCGCCTGCAAATGTATCTCCACAGCCTGTTGGATCAATGACCTCTAGGCAGGGATATGACGGCATTGCAATTGTTTGATCCCCGTGAAGAGCAATCACGCCATGCTCCCCTCTCTTGACAACAAGAGTTGGAATTGAAGCCATCTTTTGAACTGCTTTTGCTGCTGCTACAACATTCTCTTGTCCTGCAAGCATCGATGCTTCCCCATCGTTGATGACAACGATATCTACTCGCTTCATGGCTTCGAGTAAGGTATCATGTGCGATGTCAATCCATAGGTTCATAGAATCGAGAATAGAAAATCGAATCGGTTTGGATTGATCCAGTACTGAAAGTTGTATTGAGGGGTGTAAATTAGCACAAAACGTCACAGTTGGTTTACGACCGTGTTCTGGAACCTTGGGTTCAAAGTGTTCAAACACGTTCAAGTGGGTTTCGTGTGTTCTTGCTTGAGCCATTGAACCTTCATATGACCCGACCCAGCGAAAGGTTTCTCCTTCAACAGTTTCGATTCCTTCGGTATCGAGTAAGGCGTTTTCAAAAATCGCTCGATCTTGTTTTCGGAAATCAGAACCAACAACTCCGACGAGACCAACTGATTCAAGACCCAGTCGATTACGATGAAAGGCACAGGATAAACCCGCATATGTAGCAGAACCTCCGAGTGCATTTTCCACGGCGCCAAGAGGAGATGTTATGCTGTCATAGGCCAAACTCCCAACAATAAGAACATCCATCAAATCAACCTCAACCTAAGAGTTCTTGATGCATGTCGATATATTGAATCGTTATGTCGCCGTTGATAAAATCGGTTTCATCCATAATTCTACGATGAAGTGGGATGAGATGCTCAACGCCAGTGATTACAGTTTCATCAAGAGCTGTTCTCATTCGACGTATTGCGTCTTCACGGTCTCTTCCCCAAACAAGTAACTTTGCGAGAAGTGAATCGAAACTGCCTGGCATTTCGTAACCAGGATGTGCGTGGGTATCCACCCTCACGCCAAATCCTGAAGGGAAGTGACATTCCCACAACCGTCCTGGACTCGGAATAAACTCACGGGGATCTTCTGCATTCAAACGGCATTGAATTGAATGGCCGTTCCACGTAATATCTTCTTGAGCAAGGGGGAGTGATTCTCCTTGTGCTACTCGAATTCCAAGTTCAACGAGATTGTGCCCTGTGATTAATTCGGTCACAGTGTGTTCAACTTGAACACGAGGGTTTACTTCTAAAAAGTAGAAATCGCCATTGGCATCACGAAGGAATTCAAACGTTGCAAGGCCTTTGTAACCGACGGATTCAGCGCCTTTGCAAACAAGAGCCCCGATTTCTTCACGCTTTTCTGGAGTTAACCAAGGGCCTTCTTCGACCAACTTTTGGTGACGGCGTTGAATCGAGCAAAAACGTTCACCGAAATGGATAGCCTTGTTTCCATCTCCAAGTACCTGAAATTCAACGTGCTGCGCTTCTTGTATGTATTTCTCAACGAAGACACGAGAGTCCCCAAACGCAGATTTAGCTCGTGATTGGCAGAGTTTCAGAGCGCTTTCGAATTCATCAGCAGCTTGGACGATCTGCATTCCAATCCCACCACCACCAGCAGCTGCTTTGATGATGACTGGATATCCAATCTCATCGGCAAGATCTGATGCGACAGAAGCTTCAAAAATTGGTTCTGAAGAGCCTTTAGCAGTAGGCAATCCTGCTGCTTCCATTGCCGCACGTGCTTCAATTTTATCGCCGAGTAACGTGATTACATCAGAACTTGGTCCAATGAAAGTAATCCCTTCTTCTTGCAAACGCTTAACGAATCCAGCATTTTCTGCGAGGAATCCATAGCCTGGATGGACTGCATCACAACCCATGTCTTTGGCTGCTTGTACGACTGCTTCAATATCGAGATATGCATCGAGTGGATTGATAACATCACGGAAATGAGCATCGTCTGAAAGACGTACTGGTAATGAAAGACGATCTTCTTTACCATAAATTATGGCTGCTTCTATGTTCATATCACGAAGTGTTCTCATGATTCGAAGAGCAATTTCTCCGCGATTGGCAATCAAGACTTTTGAGAACCCCATGTACAGATGTTATCCAAGACACCCTATGAGCAAAGCGGTTCAATAAACACCCCTTCATAATTAGTTAATAAGTAATAAACTTATTATACCGGGTGCCTTATCTTCATCTTATGTCACAAAGAGACGATGCAAACAACGAGCCCGAAATTATTGAATCCGATTTTCCAACAGATACAGGACAAGAGGATTTTGAACCACTGCTTCTAACGGTCGATGGCCATCCTGCAAAAGGTTTGATCACCGATTCAGTTGGTTGGTCTACACGGATTGTTCTTCTCTTCGAACAACCTCATCCTAAATTTGGAAAGGAATTCATGACGAAGAAATTCCTTATTGAACCAGCAGGGTATCTGATGTATGGCCATAATCAGAAACCACTCCGGTTGAAGCGAATTTAATGTTGACAAGACGGGCAGAAATCCAAGCGCCTACCGCTCATTCGGCTGTGTATGATTGTTGAGTTGCACTCATGGCATTCCAATCCATCACGAGTAAACACATGATGCCTCGCTTGTCGGCGAGAGAGCCCATTTTCTCTAAGAAGTTCATAGAGTTCTTTT
>CALBJF010000071.1 GCA_937892665.1 uncultured euryarchaeote
GAAAAGGTCAATGAGAACTTCAAGAAGGTGTACAAAGCTGTCAGTAATGGTGGCCGTGGAGAATTATATCTCGAGAATAAGGATGAACCATTCAAGGGCGGCCTTGAACTATGGGCACAACCGAAAGGAAAGTCATCAAATGTTACTCGGCATCAATTATCTGGTGGTGAACAATCAGTTGCTGCATTGGCACTTATCTTCGCAATTCAGGATTATGATCCGAGTCCGTTCTATTACTTCGACGAAGTCGATCAGAATCTTGACAGTGTTAATGCTGAATGTATTGCTAAGATGTGTCGTGAGCGTAGTAAGCGTGCACAATTCATCATGGTCACACTCAGAAAGGTTTCGCTGCAACTCGCCGATCACCACATTGGAATTACGCATGGGGGAGATGGATGTAGCCGTAGAATCGTTGATTTCGACCAGGAACAAGCCATTGCTCTTGGAGAACAAGCTCTCAAGGAAGCAGAAACTGCAGCAGCAACAAATCAGAAGCGGGCAGAAGAAGAGCAAAAAGGGCTTGCAGAAATGCCAACTGTTCCAGAAGCACTCCCAGTTCCACAAAGTCTTGGAGGTTTGTTGAAGCACATGGTTGAGGACGAGAGTATTGCTTCTTTGACCGAACGTACAATCGAAACGAATGAGGATATTGAAGAGCGAGCAAAACTCGTTGAATCAATTGCATCAATGGATGTAGAAGAACAAACTGAAACCTCTATAGAAAAGGTTGAATGAGGCTATTTGGATGAGTCAAAAAGGTCTAGATCAGTGGTTCCTGCGCCAGGATGTCATCGATCAATTACTGCAGAGTGGGGATGATGACCTTGAAGGAATCAATGCTTATGCTGACCGAATCATGATGATTGCTCAGACTGAAGAGGCTGAACATCAAACACTTGATGATCCGTTTGACAGAAGCGTGGCTTTAGTCATGTCTTTGGTTGGTAGCGAAGGATTAGATGCTTGGAATATTGATCTGACTAGTTTTCTGAAACAATTTACAAAGCGGGTAAAATCCCAAGCAAGCAATTTGGATTTACCTGCCTGTGGCCGACTTATTCGCATGGCTTGGGAAGTCCTTCATCACCAAGCTGCTCTACTCTTTGATCGTGTACAGTATCAAGATCAAGAGGATGAATGGGATGCAGGCTTTGATTTCGGTTGGGAAGCAGAGTATGATGACCATGAGTTCCATTTTACCAACACTGTTCTCCAAGGCGATGCAGACGATGTACTTGCAGGGCTTTTCGATGAGCGAGTACGTCGTGAGGAAGGCCGTCCAGTCACATTAGGCGAGCTTCTTTCAGCACTAAAGGATGCAGCAGAAGATGCGGATGCAATAAAGCAACGTGAGGAAAATAGAGCCGCTCATGCAGTCGAATTAGAAGACATGCTCTCCAATGTTGGGGGGCGAATGCACAATGAAGATTTAGATGGTGATATCGAACGATGTTGGACAGCTCTTCGTCAAACAACCCAATCAATGGAGTCACAGAATGTTCCTCTTACAGAAGTGATGAATGCTCTAAGGCCGATTTTAGAATTGGCATTCGGAGTTATTCCTGATGGTTATGAAAAGGATGCCAAGGTGAGTTCCTTCATCGCCGGATTGTTCCTCAC
>CALBJF010000072.1 GCA_937892665.1 uncultured euryarchaeote
GAAGAAGAAGATTACATTCGATAAGGAAGATGAAGAATTCTTTGGACAAGTTGGCTCGTTCGGAGTACCAAAGTTCGATGGTGAAATGAACGGAGGAGTCCCTCGTGGATTTACAATGGTTGCGTTTACTGAAACGGGTTCTGGTGCTGAATTATTCGCAAAACAGTACGTTTCTCCTGCTGAAGAGTCTGAAAATACGCTTTATGTCTCAACCAATGAAGGACAACCAGAGATTGTCCGTGTATTCAAGAAATACGGATGGCCACTCGACATCAACGTTCGTACAATTGGTGAGGAATACAATTCAAACGTTCTCGAACGAGAACTTCTAGCAAGCCGCTATCGTCTTGAAGGATTCCGTCTCGAAGACATCCAACGACTTGCTCAGACACGATTTGTAGATGAGAATAACCAAGATTATCTCACTGAAGTAACCAATGAAATCATGGCTTTAGGGCCGTACTTCAGAGCAGCAATTGACAGTCTTGATTTCTTCTTGCAACGCGATGATCCAAATCGGGTTGTTGCAATGATTCGTATGCTTCAAGCTCACACTCAAATGTATCGAGGGCTTTTGTTAATCAGCGTTTCAGTCCATGGGTTATCTCCTTCCATACGCCAAGAACTTGCAAGTATTGCTGACATGGTTCTCACCTTTGGAGTACGTACTGTCGGATCGGATTTCGAAACCTCGATGATTGTTTCAAAGTTCAGAAATGCCCCTGAAAATCTGAAAATGTTGGTTTTCCGTGTCACTCCAGAAGAAGGTATTACGCCAGAAACTGTCGAGCGTATCGCTTGAAGTTGTTTACTGGTCGAAGCGACACCTCCAAAGAGGGCGGAGCCTGCCACCGACCATGTCAAGTCGAGCAGCAACAGGTGGTTACGACCCATCTGGTATTGATTTGGATGCTTGGACTGAGTTGGAAGAACAACTTGAAGCAACCATCCCAGACTATGATCGAGTGAATCGATTAATGACATTCGGACAGGACAAGCGTTGGAGGCGAAACGTTCGCAACCATGCTTCACAAGGGATGAAAATTCTCGAAGTAGGATGTGGTCCGGGAAGTTTTGCTGAAGATCTCGTTGGATTGGATGTTACTTGTTTAGATCCTTCGGAAGAAATGTTGAAGGTTGCTAAAAAGCGAGTAGATGCTGCGCGCAAAGGCCGTGGTGAATCGCCAGCAGCATACGTTCAAGCAATTGCTGAAGAAATTCCACTTGAAGACAATTCGTTTGATATGGTCTTCTGTCTTTTTTCATTCCGTGATTTCCAAGATAAGAAGAAGGGGCTAGAAGAAATATATCGGGTTCTCAAGCCTGGTGGCCAACTTGTGATGTGCGATGCAGGGAAAGCAAATGCACTGCATGGGTTAGCTGGTCGTATTTGGATGAGTACTATGGTTCAATGGATGGCTCGTTGGGTTACAAAGACCAAGGATCACCCCTGGAAAGGACTTGCACGATCTTACACACACTATGGAACCAACAAATATTATCGAAATATGATGGTGGAAGTGGGCTTTGAGAATGTTTCAGGCCGACTGTTGTATCCCCTCTTAATGTCAAGTCGATTCCGTGGGAAAAAACCAATGTAAGGCCCTTTTTCATCAACTGGCCATTCCATTAGCCTCATAAACCCCCTCTCGATGGTCGAGGCAAAGTGGTTGTTATGGGTATGGAAAAAGTCCTCCAAAGCATCAAAAAAGCCGAGCAGGCTGCTGAAACGACACTCTCTGATGCTCAGAGCGAATCCAGTCGAATACTCAGCGATGCTCGACGTGATGCAGCAGATATGGTCTCTAAGGCCGCAGAAGACGCTCAGGCTACAATCAAGTCTACTCTTGATGCGGCTCGTGAAGCGGCTATGAAGAACGTTACAAAAGCTCAGAAAGAAGGTTCCAAGTCTGTTGAAGCAGTTCAAAGCGATGCTGCAAAGAATAAAGATGCAGCAGTTTCTCTCATCGTAGAGCGACTTCTCAATCAATGAAGTGATATCATGTTCTCAACTGTCGACATGTCCCGTCTCACATTGGCGGCGCCTGTTGATGCCATGCATGACATCGTACGCAAATGCTCGGATTTGGGATGCGTTCACATTGAAGACTATACGCAGTTTGAAGAAGGAATCGGTGTAGGTCGTGCAATTCAAAGCGAAGACGCAGACGTAATCAGTGCCCTTCTTCTCAAAGTTCGAGCAGTCCGCAGCGCAGTTTCAGTTCACAACTCAAAAGGATCTCTCTCGAATTCAAATGCGAAGAAACTTGCTGAGAAGATGTCCTCAAAGGTTGACGCTGCTTTGGAAAATATCGAAGCAATCCGTGAGGCTGATTCTCAAATTTCTTCGCTCAGTGACCAACTGCGTGTTTTCGAGCGCCTCGAACCTCTCAACATTTCTCTCGACCTTCTCTCTGGATACCAAGGCGTAGAAATCTACGTTGCTGAGACGCCAAATTCATCTAAGGCTCACAAGGCTTTTGCTGACATGGCATCTCGAATTGAGTACTTATGTCCAGCAGGCCTCGTTGCGGTTGCATGTGCTCCAAGTGATGCGGCAGCAGTTCAAATCGCATTGGCCGAATTGAACGCTAAGGCAATTCAACTCCCTTCAGGAAAAGGAACTCCTTCTCAGAGAGTTGCTGAAACGAAGGAAGCAATCTCGAAAGCGGAATCCTCTTCCGAATCAAATCAAAAAGCACTTGACTCTTGGGCTGAGGATAATGGCTCAGACCTTGTAATCATTGAAGAATACCTCCAAAGAGAATATGCAATCTATACTTCACCAACATCTTTGGCTGTTTCAAACCAGGCTTTTGCACTCGATGCATGGGTTCCTACAGAAAATGCAGACAAAGCCCGCAATTCATTGAAAGGAATTGTCTCTCACATCGAGATTGAAGCTCACGTTGACGACCATCACGGCCATGATGGGCATGATAGCCATCACCATGAGCCTGAACCTCCAGTTGCTTACAAAAATGCAAGCCCTGCTGAACCGTTCGAACTTGTTGTTGATCTTGTTGGCCGTCCAAAGTACGGCACATTTGATCCTACAACCTTCATTATGATCACACTCCCACTCATCTACGGCCTGATTCTCGGAGACTTTGGATATGGATTCGTTATTGTCCTGTTGGCTCTGTGGCTTCGTTCACTGCCGTTCGCAAAAGAACCAATGGGCAAGAACGCAACCACCGTACTCATGTCAATGGGTCTTTGGTGCATGTTCTGGGGATTCCTTTTCGCAGAAGGCTTCGGATTTGTTTGGGATGGAACTGGTCACGTAATGGGCAATGCATCCCCACTCATCGGTTTTTATGATTGGACCTATGAAACCATTCACTTCCCAGCCTTTGTCACAAATACGCTCGGCATGTCGCATACACATATCCCATTCCATCGAGCAACTGGCGCTCTCACAGATTACGTACTTCTTTCCGTTTACATCGGGGCTCTTCATCTCCTCATCGGATTCATTATCGGATTCTTTAATGTCATGAAGGCTCATGGAATCGTCGCAGCATTCTTCGAAAAGGGAAGTTGGATGATGATTCTACTCGGCGGTTTCTTCCATATCTACGGTTACATGAACAAGGATAACGAAGTCCTTGCAGCAACCGTCCCTGCAATCATCATGCTTGCAGGTGTTGGATTACTCATCATCGCTCTTGCAATCTTCGAAGGATTTGGATGGGCTGGTGGCGTTATCATGGGGCCAATCGAGACCTTCGGATTGTTGGCGAACACGCTCTCCTATCTGCGAATTATGGCAGTTGGTGTTGCTGGTGTTAAGATCGCTGAAATCGGAAACGACATGGGCTTTGCCTCAATGACAGACGCAGTTTCAGCAGGCGATTATCTCATGGTTCCACTCTTCTTCTTACTCTGGATTGGTGTCCAACTGTTTGCAATCGCACTCGGCCTCCTTTCCCCTTCTATTCACGCAGCCCGTCTCCACTTTGTGGAATGGATGGGCAAGTTTTACGATGGCTCAGGCAGGGCTTATTCCCCGCTTGGAGGCCAACCCCTACATGTTGAGGGGAATTCATAGTCCACTGGACGTTAAGGAGGTAGAAAATATGAACAAGAATACCCTAAAGAAAAGCCTACGAATGATGATCGTGCTCGGTGCACTCGTCCTGATTGCTCAGGGCGTATCCGCTCAAGGAGACGCTGACACAACAGAAACAACCGAAAGCTGGGGCAAAGACATGGGAGCAGGTATTGCTCTCGGTCTTGCTGGTCTCGGCGCTGGGTTCTCCCAGGGAAGCATCGGCAGCGCAGCTGTCGGTATGCTCGCTGAAGACTCAAGCAAATTCGGTCCTGCACTGATTTTTACGGCTCTTCCTGAGTCAATTGTAATTCTCGGTGCATTGCCACTCTTCCTATGAAGTTGTGGCGTTACAACAGACACTCGTCTGTTGATTCGCTGGAGATAATGATATGACACTTGAAACACTTGCTAAAGATATCGCTGCATCTGCTGAGGCGCAAGCCAAGGCTATGCTTAAAGAAGCGAAAGCAGAAGCAGATGCAATTGTCGGTGAAGCAGAAACAAAGGCCACGTCCATATCGGACGAAGCAAGTGCCCGTGCTG
>CALBJF010000073.1 GCA_937892665.1 uncultured euryarchaeote
ATGAAGTAGGCTACAAGCACCGTGTGCGCGCCCTCTTCCCAATATAGCCATGTTTAGCGCTCCACTGACGATGCAGAGACGCTTACGCCAATATGACGGGTCTGGTTGGTGTTGTAGGCGATAATAGCATCACCTATGCAAAGTTCTGTTACAGAACAAGCAGCACCATGTTTGTCGAGCACCCTGACCGTCTCCGCTTGTTGCAAGAGTACATGTGCTTGATTATGTTTTTCATCTGAATACCTCAATAGAATAAACGGGCGAGTCTCTATTTTTAAACGGCCAATTGTGCAAATACGCGTAATTCCTTGCATCGATACAACGAGGATTTTGTCTCCTGAATTCAACTCACTGAGATATTTAGTGCTCCCATCAGCCATCAGCGTATATGCTTCCACGCTACCTGCATTGATTCGGAACGGACGCTTTGGGACATAGGTTGATTCGATGGTTTCTCCGTGTATGAGGGCAAGACTTCGGGCGGTAGAGCCTATGAGCATGCCTTCTCCAACTTCGAGAAGTGATGTCAAATCGATGCAAACCCTGTCGCCGGTATGCCCGGATTCAATCGATGTAATTTTGACTTCACTCAAGGAAATAATTCCATGACTCTCATTTGCTTCTTCATGTTGTATCTCTTCGGTGGAATTACGCAGGGATTTAACAATCAAAGCAGCTTCAATTTCCTTTTCGGAACAAACCAGTGCATCTACACCAATCTCGAGAGCAAAACCTGCTCCATGTGCCTGCAAAGGTTCATCGATTTCAGCAGCGATTCGTGTTGGTGTCTTATCGCATGCAGCAACTACATTTTCAATTGGTATCATCGACCAATCTTCAAACGTAAGATAGATCCATTCTACTGTCCCTGCAAGCGAGCGAGCATATTCTTGGCGTTCTTCTGAATTGATATGAACATGAGCGCCGATCTTTGAATTTCCTCTGTAAAGGAATCCTTCCTTCGTAGAGATAGAGGTCTCTGAAGGCTCTATTGTGAAATAAAAATCAACATCCTCTTGAGGGGACGCAGAATTTGAATTGAGCCAGACTTCCATGTTCACACCTCAAAGGTTGAATTCGTCTGCTGCTACCGTTGAAGAGATTCCTTCATGGATAATTCGGCGTAGTGCCATAGCCACATTGCCAGGATTTTTGTGAGCGAATACCTGTCTTCCCATGCAAACGCCAGCGGCTCCTGCCTTCATTGCTTTTTCAACCATGAGCAACACGCTACGTGTGTCCCCGGTATTTGCCCCACCAGCAACCAGCATTGGTATTGGTGCAGCAGATATTACATGCTTGAACGACTCTGAATCGCCTGTCCAAGTGGTCTTGGCGACGTCGCAACCGATCTCAAATGCAATTCGTGCTGCTTGGGAGACACCCTGTGTTTTGTCACCAGGGACAGGATTCAAATTTGACCCGCGAGCATACACCATCCCGAGGACGGGTAAGCCGATGTGATGTGAATCCGTTGTTACTTTACCGAGCGCTTCGAGCATTTCTGCTTCACCAGTTGTGCCCATGTTGACTTGGGCAGATGCCCCGATCCCACCGCGAGCCAAAATTTCAGATGGGTTGCCAACGAGCACTTTTCTAGATGCATCCTTTCCTCCATGACGGGTTGATGCCGAAAGATGGATGACCATGCTCGTTTTAGTGCCTTGACATAGATGCGAAAAGTAGTCCACAAGTCCTTTTTGAGCAACGATAACATCTACTCTTGCTTCGACAAGTTGCCGAATCAATGCTTCAGTATCTTCCAATCCAGGATTGGGGTAGTCGGACAACCCGTGGTCGATTGGAATCCATAGGCCTTTTCCATTTGGGAGCATTTTCTCCAGACGTGAGGCTTTGTCCATATCTTGGCCAGCCCCCCCTGCAATTCAATGCTTTGCATTTGTGCGTTGTCTAGAGGCGTTCAAAGCGAATGATAAAAGAAGAACTACGCTTAGGCCTGTATATGGAGACTGGTGCTTGGCTCATGGTTGGAATCCTCGCAGGTGGTTTTTTTGTCGGCCTGTGGTACATTCTTGTCCGAGGTGATGCGGATTTGGACATGCGGCGTGGTATCGTTGCTGACGGATTGAGAAAGCCTGCACAGAGTTCAAGTTTCTCCAGTGCTCGAAGCGAATTTGAGCGTAAATTATTACAAATCGAATCCGAACGCCGACGAAGAAACCTTTCAGGTGGCAGCATCAATCTCCTTGGTGACGCAACTCTCCTCCAACAGCCTGTACAGGATCAACCTGTACAGGAACAAACTGCCACGAGCCAGCCTACTAGCGTCATCATCGAAGACACCGATCAAGAAGAGACGGAAGAGCAGATGCTTGAACGCCGCAGACTTCGTGACGAGGAATGGACTCGGCAAGAAGATGAAAAAGGACGTCGTCAACAAGAAGAAGAAGAGGCTGCTCTCCAAGAGCAACAAGAGCGTCTAAAGAAAGAGCAAGAAGAACAGCAAGAGAAAGAACGCCTGGAATCTGAACAAGCAGCAGAAGCGGCACGACTTGCTGCAGAACGTGATGCCGCAGCACAATCTGAACGAGATGCAGAAGAATCAGCACGTCAAGCAGATCTTGCAGCCGCTGAAGAACAACGCTTGGCCGAAATCCAAGCGGCCCAAGAGCAAGATGATCTTGAACGCCGCAAAGCAGCAAACAAAGCACTCGATGAAC
>CALBJF010000074.1 GCA_937892665.1 uncultured euryarchaeote
TTTCTTCTCCATCTTTCAATTGAGAAAATTCTTTGACTGGATTGACCACACCAATACCTTTGATTTTGGTGGTATTGTCGTTCATGCTTACGATGTGAATCTTGCCATTTTCTTCCATCAACGCAACCGATTCGTAGTCAGCCATGGTTAATCCGAGTGGGTGGAGAACATCAGTTTTTTCGATAAGAATCCTGTTTATGTTTTCGGAATGTATTTTATTTTGATGTTTTTATTCCAATAATATCGGAAAAGGTGTACTGACATGAGAGTAATAGGATTATATATGGTCTGTACTTCCGTACAATCATGAAACTTTCAATGCAAACAATGGCTCTGTCAATTGTAATAATATTTGTGGGAAGTGTATTAACTGGTTTTGTAACAAATCCTGTCGAAAAAGAACCACAAATCCTCGAAAATGAATCGAATGTAAAAGCCGCATCATCTGCAACAAGTCCAGGTCACGTCGTTTTTGGACAATATATCTCCTCTGACAACTGCGGGCATTGTTCCAAGACAGGCGGTGGGTCTGATGCACATCACGCAGTTAAACAACTCCATCCTGATGAATATGTCTACCTCACCTACATGTCCGCTTCATACGGTGACACAGACACAAGCCGTGCAGGGAATGTTGCCCCTTACAACTGGGCTTGGTCAACTGGCGGTGCTCCTGATGCTTACTTCGGTGATCGAACTGACAAGAATCAAGGAGGCGCTTCGGCAAACTATGACACCTATGATACCTTATTTTCCTCAGGCGGTGGAATGCACCCGAATGTCAATGATTACGGCATGACCGCTGCAATCAGTCAATCTGGAAGCACCTATGATATCGACATCACCTACAAATACACAGGTTCTGGAAGTGCAGCTAACAATATGAAACTCTATGCAGCTCTTGTTGACAAGGACTGCACGGGATACTCCTACTCTTCTGGGATTCCCCACGGTTACAACTGTTGGATGGCATGGCTAACCTCTGGTGATACCTACAAATCAAAGAACTCCGGATCTGGCAGTTCATTCGCCGGTGTTGCACCAACCGCAACATCTCAAACCACATCTTGGTCTAGTGTTCCTTCTTCTGTCGTTCCCGGCGGATTGAGTAAAGCCATCGTCATCGGTGTTTTGATGACAGGTAGCCAAGTATCTGCAGGAGGTACAAGCCCTCACGTTTACCACGCTATCGACTCTACAATGGGTCCAAAGATGGACTTGTCAATACCAAGTTTCACAGTTACTTCACCAACGTCTGAATCCTATGTCCGTGGCGATATCATTACTCTCGATGCAACAATTGCTAACTCCGGTGATCTCGATTACACAAGTGGCGGTTCAGTCAAGTTCTATTACGTACTCAACGGACAGAAGAACTACATTGGACAGAACACACCAATCAACACGATTACAACAACTGGTACTTCCAGCACTATGAGTGCACAACAGTCCTTTGATACTTCTTCTCTTCCATCAAATTCTTGGAAGACTGTATTCGGAGTTGAACTGGATACTACTGGTGAAAGTGTAACTTCGAACAATATTCGAACTACTGACTTGGAACACGATCGCCCACCGACTTCGAAATCTCCACAGGTACTCGGAACTACCGACATCAGCCGTGGAAATTACTTTTCAGTCCTAGCAAAGGGTGATGCCGACGATAACGTCGATACTATTGACACTATGACATTCGATGTTGAAATTTCTCCTGCTGGACAAAACCTATGGTCCGATTCCACAGTTACAGGAGGACAGAACATACTCTACATGGGCTCTGCAAATGAAGGAAGAGAATACTCCCTCCTGCCGACAATGGATATGGCTGCTGGTAACTATGACCTTCGTTCAAGAGCAGTAGACGCAAGAGGACAAATGTCGTCATGGTCCACCACGACAAATGCCTTTGATTTGATGAACGCAGCCCC
>CALBJF010000075.1 GCA_937892665.1 uncultured euryarchaeote
GTCGATGGGAATCGGTTCATCTTGCTCAAGACCACTCAACACTTCTCGTAGCTTCTTTACAGAGGGTTCATTTTTGGAGATTTCATTCCAAAAGGGACTATCATCCCCTACTTCGGTATTGAAGTCCATGTAGACCGTTCCAATCGAGTTGGTATAATGTTTCTGCCGACGACTTGTGTTCAGTCACAACATGTCTTTTCGATGCTGTCTTGAGCACAGAAGCATGTCTTTGCAGGTTTAATGTCGGCTCGAGAACTACGTTCGTTAAACAATGCAGTAACCTCTGCAAGTTCTTCAGGTGCATCTCCACGAGATTCGAGACAAAGTTTCAGACCGAGTAGGCCCCACATGTTATCTACCCACAAATCGATGTCAGCACGATAAACGGCTTCTGCTTCTTCGACTTCTCCTTGTTCGAAGAGAAGTGCTCCAAGAATATGGCGCACGGGTTGCATTTGACCCCATGGTTCATTGTAAGCCAAGTTGAGTGAAAGGTCTACACCACGTCGAAGGTGGTCGAAGGCTGCCGAGAAGTCAGATGCTTCTCCACGTTCCTTTGCTAGGAATTGTCGTCTGTATTCGATTTCACCAGACAAGACTGCTTCGTTAACCAACAAGATACATGGTCCATCACTCGGATCTTGATACATCAGGTTGTTGTGCAGGACTCTTCCAGCAAGGGCTGGATTTTTCAGTGCTTCATTGAAGAGAACTTGTTCAGCCTCAGCCTCTGGAACCATGCCCTTGGATGCGTAAGCAACTCCACGAGCGTAGTGTTGTGTTGCGATTGTGGAGGGGAACACATCCTTGTCTGAATACATTGGTTCAGCAATGATTTCATCCCACTTTCCAAATCGGATCATGACGTGCCAAGGCATTGTAACGTAGGATTCCAGGAAAATCGCACCCATTGGGATGATTCCAGCGAGCATAAATTGAACCCCAGAGTTTTCATCTCCAGCAGGAAGCGTGTCTACCGCCTTTCGTGCGTATTTGAGTGCAGTCTCATATTGACCTTCAAACATAGCACACCAGACAACGAAGTGATGATTGTGCATTCGATAGAACTTGTAAAATTGAGAGTCATTGCCGGTGAGCTCGACGTATCGATCGTCAGCTTCAACTGCAGCAATGTTGCATTCAATCGCTTCTTTCCATTGCCCTACCCACGCATCGATGTGAGAAGGCATGTGGACAAGATGGCCCATGCCTGGCATGACAGTTCGAAGAACATCAGCAGCTGGCAGAGCACGCTCTGGGTATGGGGATAATTCGAGTGCATGACAGTATAGGTGGCAAAGCGCAACGTGTTGCTTTGCCCCTTCTACGTTCTCAAATGCGTCTTCCATTACCTTGACCAATAGCAATGTATTGTCGTCTGCAGGAGTGATTTCACCAGTTGCAGTATTCTTGTTCCATAGTTGCCAAGCTTTCAGATTCATGAGCGCTTCAACATATATTGCAGCAACATCCAAGTCTCCACTGTATTTTTGGTAAAGTGGCTCCATTGCTTTAGCGAATGCCACGTTTAGTTCTGGGTCGTTACCCATGTTGAGGACGGACGGATCTGCTGCATCACGTGCTTCTGCAGAATGTCGTTGTGCCAATGCATCGATGAGATCTTGTTCAAGTTCGGTGCAGCCTGCTTTGAGAGAAACCGCTTGTTGAATGGAATCATGTCCAGAGCCAAGACCAGGGCTCCAGTTGTAATTAGAAGAGACACAATATGCAATTCCCCACCATGCCATTGCACACGTAGGGTCAAGTTCGGTAACTTTACTGAAACACGCAATTGCTTGTTCATGATTGTAATTAAGCATATGTCCGAACGCTTCTACATACATCGCCCGTGCTTCTTCATTAGCGCAGGTAATCGTTGTGGCAAAGAAATAGTTCGATGGTTGTCCAAAGTCATAATCGGTTGGTGCAAGTGACATGTACAGCCCTGAAATTAAACTAATATAAATCCCCCGCAAGTATTTGATGAAATAATCAGGGCAGGCGAATTCTTTAACATAGAACTGTACTGTAGGAGGGTTATGAACCTCGATACTGCAGCAGCGTGGGCAGAAGTTTTCGGCCTTGTAACAATTCTTGGTGCTGCAATTTATTCATGGTACCAAATCAAAGAATTACGCCGTTCACGAGATAGCACGACAGCGATGAGCCTAGCAGCTAACTTCCAGAGTGAAGACTTCGTTATCGGCCTCACTGCGATTATGAACATGAATTTTGATACGAGCAAGTTTGATCCTGGGGATCCAGAAGCCAATTTCAAAGCTTTCCGCGCCCATTTCGGAGAAGATTGGCCAAAAGTGATGACGGTTTTGACAACTTGGGAGAGTATTGGTGTTCTTATCCACCGCGGGGATATGGATTTTCATGCGTTTTACGATCTCTTTTCCGGAGTCATCATCCAGACTTATGAGACCTTTTCCTTTTACTTTGAACCCATTCGGGAAGAAACGGGCAATAAGAACATGGAGTGGTTTATTTGGCTCGCGGATCGTATCATTGAGTACGAGGATGAGGGCTCAGGAACCGCTCCCGCCCATATCGCATTCAACGGTTGGAAGCCTCCGAAGCGCCTTCTTTGAAGTACTTGTGAAATCTCTCCTGTCCAGACCGTTGGATTCATGTGCCAGCATGGCTTCTGAGGCACATGGCAGAGGAACCACGGCGTTGCGATTTGCTGGTCATTGGGGCAGGTCCTGGTGGAGGTTCTGCAGCACTTCACGCATCTCGACTAGGATTGTCAACACTCATTGTAGAGGCAGATCCTGAGGTGGGCACTCCAGTCCATTGCGGAGAATGTTTGTCCGACCTGGCTGTCAAAAACCTCGAACTCGAAATCCCTGATCATGTAAAAGCCCTCGATGTGAAAGGTATTCGCATTATCTTCCCAGGCGGCGAAAGTAAACTCCTGACGGAGCCTGGCTATGTACTTGAGAAACACCTGTTTGAACAATGGTTGGTAGAAGAAGCCGTTAATTTGGGCGCAGAACTTCACCTCAGCCATCGAGTAACAAAGATGGAGCGAATTTTTAATAGCGAAAATCAATTTTCTAATTGGAGAATTGAAGGTAAAGGAAATGAATTTCCAATTGAATGTTCTGCTGTAATTGATGCCTCTGGCGTCTCTGGCGCCGCATCAAAATTACTCGATATGGGAACGGAAGTCGAGGTCATTGCGGGCTTTCAATACGAACTCAATGATGTTCCTAATGACGGATACCTTGATTTTTACCTGTGGCCGAAATACTCCCCGCACGGGTATGTTTGGATGATTCCAAAGGAAGGGGAACGAGCAAATGTTGGACTTGTTACAACCGATAAGAAGGGAGCTATACGTTATCTCAACTCATTCATTGAAGACACATATCTGAAAGGGAAACCAACTGTGAACCCGCCTTGGAGAAAAGACGGTATGAAGATCAAACCCTTTGGAGGCACGATACCAATCTCAGGGCCAAGAAGCACAACTACAGGCGATGGCCTCATCTTGGTTGGAGATGCTGCCGGTTTTACTTCTCCGTTATTCGAAGGGGGGTCTCATCTCGCACTTTGGTCAGGGAGAGAAGCAGCCCACGTGATTGCCAAAGCTATGGCAAAAGGTGATTTGTCTCAAGCGAATTTGAAACCATACGAATCTGCTTGGAAATCGACATTTCCTCCGTATCATAAGATTCTTCGAGGCAAAGAAGCCCTCTACAATCTTTCTGATTCAGAGATGGAGGCGATGGCGAAGTGTCTCCCAGAAGAACTTGGAAACATGGGGCCGTTGCAGAAACTCGGAATCGGTTTTAAGATTCTCTTCCGGAAACCCACACTTCTCTTCAAGAGAATTATCTCCGTTTTACTCTCGTTTGGATACAGCCGTGCAAAACACTTCGGCTGGTGATGGTTCTACACAAAGGGATAACAACAACGCGACCGTGGAACAAACATGTGGGGATGGACTCTCGGACTCGCTGTCATCGCTTGCATTGTGATGATGGTTTGGCCAAAGTGGCGTGTTGAACACCCACTTGCATCCGTTGGCCTCCACTTAGCAGTTGCAGCCCCTTTCGTTGCGCTCGCATCCCGATTCATTGTCAATGATACGGACATCCTCCACGTTGCACTGAATGGTGGAGAAGATCTTCCCCTCAAGTATCGTTTTGCAGCAACATGGGCTGCTCGAGAAGGTCCGTTGTTGATGTGGGCTGCGTGGATGGGTCTTGTCAGTTGGTGGTTTGCTCGCCCTCTCGCATCTGAACAGGAGAAGACCCACAAACTTCGTCTCCGTTTGATGTATGGATTCACCCTGCTACTCATTCTCATCTCAATGACGCTAAATCCGTTTGCTGATAATCCATTAAATCTAAGAGGCAGTGGATTGAATGAACTTCTTCAAACTGATTTGATGGTTATCCATCCGCCTCTTGTGTTCCTGGCCTATTCACTTTGTATTGCCTTAGCAGCAACATCCGTCTCTATCCTTCAGTACGGTGATGACGAAGACATCGACAAGAGGATGCTGCATCAAACACGACCTGGTATCTTGATTGCAACACTGGGAATTGGCCTAGGAGGCCTTTGGGCGTACATGGTTCTTGATTGGGGGGGCTATTGGGCCTGGGATCCAGTCGAAACAGGTTCCTTCCTACCTTGGCTTGCTCTGGTTCTCATGGGACATTTGCGAACCCGGCCTGGTAAGACCTCGACATTGATGTGGACTGGACTTGGCCTTGCAGCAGGTGCACTTGCTTTATTCGCAACTCTTGTCACTCGGGCAGGTGGCGTCTGGGCTGCTTCGGTCCATACATTCGTTGTGGCAGATGAGGGGACGCCTCCGACTGATGTTTTCAGTCGAATGTTGCTTCTGAAGGATAAAGCAGAAGGTGTTGAAATCGTCTCGTACGTCCTTGTTATTCTTCTCTTGTGTGGGGTATTTATTCGAGCAACACAAGGGCAAACAAAGCGACCAATATCCTATCTATTTTTCATACCAATCGCTGGAGCAGCGATTGCTGTTCTGTTCGATT
>CALBJF010000076.1 GCA_937892665.1 uncultured euryarchaeote
TCGCTTGGGACGAGAATCCTGAACGACCTGGTTCGAAAATCATCAACATCGATATCGGACCACCAGACAGAACATTCACAGAAGACCTCGGCGCACTTATGGTTGGAGAAGAAGCAAACCCACTTGCTCAACTCTCCTTGCTACTGATTCTTCTTTTAGGACTTGGATACATGACAAGACAACGTCGAAAAGGTGGTCAAGAAAGAGCCTTACAGCGTCTTGATGAGCGACAAAACGCAATCTTTAGCGATGAAGAGGTCGGGCTTATGCCTCACGAAGTCTCAGCACGCCGAAACAGACCGCATGACCCTCCAGTGAACAATGCCTTCGACCAATCGATGGGAATCCATCCAGCGATTCAATCAGCCCCTCCTATACCTGCTTCTGGTCTCCCAGATGGGTGGACCACTGAACAATGGGGACACTATGGCCAACAATGGTTAGAATCCCAATCTGAAGACTCAGGCGCTTAACCTCAATGAGTATAGCCTAAGTACGAGGAAGTACACATCAGAGCATGGCGAACCGAACAACCGCAGTCTTTGTCTTGTTCATGCTGATGACAACATCTCTAATGGCCTTGTCGAAAGATGCATTCACTCTTGAAGATGAACAACTCATTGAATCCTCATCAAAATCCACAACAGCGGCAGAAATTGCAAGCTGGCGTATTGGAGACAAATGGACTTTTGAAACCCAATTCGATGTCGCTCAACTCATTGCACAGGCGAATGTTTCTGCAACACTCAATACCTTAACAGGAGATACTGTTTACGAAGTAGAAGACATCTTTTTCATCACGCTCGATGGTGTTCAAACATTAGCATACAAACTGAAAATCGATGGCGATTTTAGTTCAGGTAATAGTGGCGCAACCCTTGAAGGAACAACCGGGCGACTCGAGATTGGTTACTCTGGAGAAGACATTATCCGTGTCAGAGATCAAGCCGTGATAAATTCTGAATTTGAATTAGATGTTGACTTTGCCCCATTCAATTTGGGCTTCCTCAGCCAAAACATTGGAGTCATCAATTTTGACACCTATTACGACCCACCCAAGGAGAGATACGACTTCCCACTTCGAACTGGTGATCAATGGTACATGCCGTTCATGTCTGGGACAAGCGTCAGTGGAAGTTCAGATTTTTTCGATCCATCAGACTTTGATACCAACGGTGCTGAAAACAATTCATGGCAGGTCACAACAGATGGCATTCCAACTGAAGATGGTCTGAACATCAAATACGAAGGATGCGATGAGTCATACAAAGTAAACGAATGGAATGCAACAGGCGTTAGTTCAGGTTTCAATTGGTATTGCCCTGCTGTTCGCTTCAACTCATGGATTCGAATATCGAATGCTGCAGGATTTACCATCGACTGGCTTCTCAAAGACTACGAGCCAGTTGATTCCTTTGGTGTTAACAAGAGAACAAC
>CALBJF010000077.1 GCA_937892665.1 uncultured euryarchaeote
GGCCTTGACCTTGTCCTTGACCCTGGCCTTGACCTTGTCCTTGACCTTGTCCTTGACCCTGGCCTTGACCTTGTCCTTGACCCTGGCCTTGACCTTGTCCTTGACCTTGTCCTTGTCCTTGTCCTTGGTCGTCGGATTCGCCGCCACCTTCAGTGTCGCCATTACCAGATCCGGCCTGAGACTCCTGGAAGTCTGGGTCGTATGCGTCTGGTATGCCGTCACCGTCAGAGTCGGAGTATTCTCCGTCGTTAGGATCGGTCGGGAACGAATCGACGTTGTCGGCTTTACCGTCACCGTCAGTATCGGCATTGTTTGGGTCTGTGCCCATTTGGTACTCTTGAGTGTTGGTTAAACCATCATTGTCAGAGTCCGCATTGCCGTCACCGCCGTTGGTTGGGTTTAGGCCATTGCTGACCTCCCATCCATCTGGTAGTCCGTCGCCATCGCTGTCCGCGTTGTTCATGTTTGTGCCTTCAGCTTGTTCCTCGGCGTTGGTTAAACCATCGCCGTCCCAGTCTGCACCACCATCATTGGGGTCCAAAGGGTCGGATCCATCACCGCTTACAGCAGATGCTGCTGATAGAGCGAGGAGGAATGCCAAAAGCATGCTCATTGTCTTTGTCTTCGTTTTTGTGTTCATAATTTTTCACTTCCATTTTTTTTGTTGTGTTTTACACAGAGAACCCGCTGTCCTCTCTTTCTGAGTAGATCAAATCACTTGGGAGCTGATTAACTTCAGGAGATATGCAAGGCTTTCGCATTTCTTGTAGGCGTGGGGAGGTGAGAGAAGCATGGCTGTTTGCCCAACGAAGCGGTTTATCTTCGTCGCAGTGTGTCACTTGTGCTTCTCTTTGATTGTTCGGTTTGTCCTCCAAATTCATCGCTTTTCACGGGTATTTCTTAGGGAACCCAACGTTCCCTCTGCCTATCCTTCAACGCTGAGACTATATGAAACCAACGACTAATGGCTCAATCGCGAGATGGAGGGAGAAGAAGTGCTGCTGGGTGGGACAGCACATACCGCTCAATACTCTCGGCGAGTTTAGCATTTCCGATGCGGTGGACACGTTCCACACCGTTACCTGTCGCCTTTGAGAAGAGATCTGCTTTGTTGTCCTTTGCAAGACGGGCTAGGGCGATTTTCGCTGCTCGGATGACATTGGATCCTTTCAATCGCACTTCGCCAGAGCCAAGCCCTAAGCGGTTTACTAGACGCCCTTGGTACTCTCCTTTTTCGCCACCCATGGCAATCATGCCCATTATTATGAATTGATTTCGAATGGTTGCATCCCATTGATTGTAATCTGTTGGAAATCGCTCATCAAACGCTTCAAGCAGGTTTTTTGTAGAGCCACTATACATTTTTATGTCAAATGCATCATCTTCTATGCGTTTCGTAATATGAGCGTCTTTAGGAATAATATCTGTGAACGGAGTCCACATCATGTCGATGTTTAACCACTCATTCAAGGAATTGGCAAAGAAGGGATCCGAACCACGCCAATTTAGCGTACTCCGTTGTATTAATTCAGGTGCAATTTCAGCGAATGAATCAGGATCTTGTTGGCTAACCGCCTTTAGAGCCTCTAGATAGCGTTCTATGCGTTTCTTAACTTCAGTTTTACTGGTGGAATTACTTTGCATTGTATCGACCTCGTGAATCAAATATAATAAGAATCGTTCTTGTTTCTTTCGGAGAATTGATTCGGCATATCATCTCAAACAGAATATCTTTCAGTCAACCGTTTGTAAAGATTCAATGTTTTTACAAGACTTTCATCATTGAACGGTGCAGCCCTACATTTGGGATTGAATACGGTTGATCAATGACGGTCCAACCTGCTGCTTGATAGAACGAAATTGCTTCTTCTCTGGCTTGTAATAATCCAGTTTTTGCGGAAAAAGCCACCTTCGTTTCTTTCTCCAGAGCTT
The DNA here is from genome assembly GCA_937892665.1 of uncultured euryarchaeote. Taxonomy (GTDB): domain Archaea; phylum Thermoplasmatota; class Poseidoniia; order Poseidoniales; family Poseidoniaceae; genus MGIIa-L2. Next base: position 1,933 of record CALBJF010000077.1, read on the forward strand.
CTAGAACCTTGGCTGCAAGCCCACTCCGGCGAGATGTAAGGAGGGTTCCCATTTGACGAATTTGCATTGCAGGCCTATATCCATCTTCCAGCAAGGGACTGAAGGCAGGCGTTTTCGGTCCGCTTGCACCGGGGAAATCGGATTGTGATCCATCGCTTTCTTTTGGAATGAGGTGGGCTCTTCCAACACACACAATGTCTCCGTTTTCATTTTCCACGTATGCGTGAATCGCCTCTGAATCGTCTGCGAGCAGTTCAGCTCCTCGATCAAAACCAAGCGGTTGGCGCAATGTGGCATATCTGCATTGGTAATACGCTTCAGTGGGCATCCAACCGGGACCTTTCACCTGGACCATGTTCACTGCGATTCATGATTCATCATAAGTATGTTTGGTGAGACGCGTTGAAATACAACTTCATGCTGGAACGGTTGCTGCACGGATGTCGGAGCGGTTACGTCGGGGATTGCAAATCCTCTTACCTGGGTTCAAATCCCAGTCCGTGCTCCATCTGGAAAAGAACGCTCTCAGCGTAAAATTACGCGCAGTCTTGATATTCAATGGCTGGTTCGTTAGAGTGTTGAATAACCCCATTCATCGTGCGAGGAATTAATTTGCCAACTCTAAATTCTGCCTTCTCCGAGATAGGAAGAGGTTTTGCTGCGTTCATGACGCCACCGTCCCCTGATGTAATCCGGTTTACTGTTGGGCAGCCAGATTTTGACACGCCAGCTCCCGTCGTTGATGCAGCTATTGCTTCGCTTAAGAGAGGAGAAACGACCTACACGAGATCTCAAGGGAGTGAAACACTTTGTCAAGCCGTTTCTCAACACTTGTCTAAATTTGAAATAAATATTGATCCAAATGATGTTGTCATCGCACCTGGTTGTAAGCAAGCGCTGCTCTACTCTATGATGGCAGTCGTTGAACCCGGAGATGAAGTGATTCTCTTAGCCCCAGCATGGCCATCTTATGATGGAATGGTCAAACTACTCGGCGGCGTACCTATCCATGTCCCGGTTCGACGCCCAGACTATCATCCCGATTTTGAAGCACTAAGAAAGGCTGTCACTTCAAAGACGAAGGCAATCATCATCAACTCTCCTAATAATCCAACGGGAGCTGTATATACTCCTGAGGAAATTAAACAAATTGTAGACCTAGCAGTGGATTCAGATTTTTGGATTTTGGACGATATGATTTACTCAACCCTTGTGTGGGGGGAACACAATTACACCTCCCCATATTCATTCGAGGGCGGGCCAGAGCGAACTCTGGCAATCGGAGGGTGGTCGAAAGGATGGGCCATGACTGGGTGGCGGCTTGGTTGGGTTGCAGGCCCGCCTGAAGTAATGGAAGCTGTAAAGACGTGCCAGGCATCATCCGCAACACACGTTGCTACGTTCCTTATGCCTGCAGCAGAAGTTGCCCTAACTCTTGAAGACGAAATATCAGCAATGGGAGATTCATTCGCTGAGCGACGATTATTTTTCCACAAGGGAATTGATTCACTCCCGGGTGTTGCAGCGCCGATGCCCGAAGGTGCATTCTACATCCTTGCAGACGTAAGCGGTACTGGCATGAACGATGTCGAATTTGCAACAAGAGCATTGAATGAAGCGAAAGTGCAGGTCATACCAGGCTCTCTTATGCTCGGTGGAGATAATTTAATCAGGTTGTCTTATGCTGCTTCTTTAGAAGATCTTGAAGAGGGTATTCGGAGATTAAGAACTTGGCTTAATGGAATAATGTAGTCCGCATTTATTTTAATGCGTCGTGCATAATTAGTCGGATGTTATCTTGTATAGCTTACCATTGGAGCCAAATACTGCAAAATATAAATCCCCATTTGGATGAAATGCTATGGGGAGAGGCGTCCCTACATCACTAGCAAAAACACTTGTTGAGGTCTTGACTTCTCCATTTGAGGCATCGAGATCTATCTGAACAATTTCGTGGCCTTGGGGTAGAATAGTGTTCCAAGAACCGTATACCGTTGCATAGACTGTCGTATTATCGCCTGGAAGAGAAGATGAGTCAGGTCGTAATGCTAACCCATTCATTGAGCTATGTGGTGTCCACCGGGCTATTGGGGCAATACTTCCAGCAGGAATCGGAGTAGAGGGAGAATCGTCTGGCCAACCATAGAATCCATCATCTTCAAGCAAATTTAGTTCCTCGTCGGGGTGGTCGCCTTCCCAATCTCTTCCGTTGTCTGTGAATACATACCCGATTGTCGGCACCCAAACCCCGTTAAAGGAATTACGCACACCGCTTGCTAAAATTCCATGCTCTCCTGTCGATCCGTTCACCCACAATAAGGCCCCGTTTCTAGAGTCGTCTTCCTGACAGACATTGCATGTTGAACCACTATGCCAAATGAGTGTGCCGTTTG
>CALBJF010000078.1 GCA_937892665.1 uncultured euryarchaeote
TCCAGCCATTGGTTGCATGATGGTCAATGACCAGCAAAGGAACATCTGGTAAATCCAATCCAACCTGGTCTGGTGAGCCAGCATCGACGATGACTATACCGCCCATATTTTGTGGCCAAGCAGTCCCTTTTTCTGTGATTTTTCGAAATGGAGCATCGTATTTAGAAACCATCTTTTTTGCGACTCTACCGAGATGTAATCCACATGATAACATTCCAGAGTGATATGATGACAGAGCAACGGCTGATCCAACGGTATCCATATCCCCATTCTGTCCAGTTACAACTGGGACGGCACCTGTTGCTAGAGCATTATCAAGCCATAGTTTCATGGCTTCGAGTTGTTCTTTGTGTGAGTTCAAGCTTCTCCCTCAAGTGAGTTCTTGAGTTCTTCGTATGCTGTTACAAGTTTTGCTTCATGCTCAGCGAGACGCTCTGCATGTTCGGAAAGTGTAGAATGGGTTGCTTTCAATTCTTCAACGAGTTCGTCGCGGTTGTCAACTTCAACCAAGACTCCCCCGAGTTGTCGATGGAGTGAAAGGCCTTCTGGATGCTTTTCCACTGCATCGATAGTGGTTTTCAGTTCTTGTAATTGGGCACGAACTGTTGCGACTTGGTGGCGTGCATTTTGTACTTCGGAAACGACAACTTGGAGTTGTTCCATGGTGCTCATGAATCATTCGAATCGCTATTGGTTGATGAACCTGCGGTTTGGATTACCTTGAGAATTTCATCGGCTGCAATGAGTCCACGAATACGTGTGTTCCACATTGCTCTGAGATCTTTCGCATTTGCTTCATGTAAGTTGAAACTAAATTGATTGTCGTCAATTGAGGTTGTTTCAGACTCACTTATCATTGACTCTTGCATTGCTATGCGCTGACGCACATTGGAACGCTGAATTACGCAAACAAGTGAAAACGGCGTCTCCGCCATTTGTCATCACTCCTCTTCTTCAGATGCCTTGCGCTCGAAGTCGAGTGCGGCTTGTTGTGCAATGAATGCCATGTCGGCAGTTGTTGCGCCTTCAACGGATCGTCGAAGAATACGGGCGTTAGCATCGCTAGCACGTGTGAATGGTTCCCATGCGCCACCGGCAAAGGTGTGTCCACACTTTCCACAGGACCAAATTCCTACGGACTGTCGGGTGACCTTGCGGTAATGGCAAACTGGACATGTATATTTTGCATTTTTCTTTGCGAGTGCACTGCCAGCATTTCGTCGAACGCTAACACCGTAACGTGCTCCAAATCGTGCTGTAGCCTTTGCTTTCTGGGTTCTCTTAGCCAATCAGTTCCCCTCCTTTTCTGCAACCATTTCTCGTAGTTCAGTACACTTCTGCTCTGCGACCGCAAGAATCTCTGCAAATTCGCTCGGAGTGAACACTCCTCTTAGTCCCTTCTGTAGGGAGTGGAGGTGTCCTTCATCACCGAGAGTGATATGGATTCGCTCATCTCCGCCCAGTTCTTCTTCTTCAGATGGGTCGTAAACGAATCTTCCGCCAGCTCGAGTGAACGATGCCATAATTGGAGAGCCGTTGACTAATAATCGGTGATCTTCACCAACATCAAATCGTTCAGCAGGGACAACTGCAGTTCTCAATGCAGCAATCGCAGCAAGTCCAGCAGCATCGAAGATGTTTCCACCGTCAGAGAGTACGTGAATGTCAATCATGACGCCCCATACTTTTTCTCCTGGAACGATGCAGAGTTTCTCCATATCGATACAACCAGATTCACGGATTCCTCTGTCGACAACTCGACCCAATTCAATGGATTGAGGGGATGGTGGCCCAGGCTCGTACTTTCTGTGAGCAACAGGTCGGAGTTCAGCACCGCACATCAAGGAACCTTGTGTTGGTCGGTCTGGCCAAGGTGTTCTAATTTCGAATTTTACACCAGCATAGATGATGGTGTCTCCCCAAACGACCTTTGCAGACCCTTCTGCGTTGTAGAGGCAGTCGACTTCAAGGGATACATTTCTGCTGTCCCATTGTCCACGTCCGTCAATTCGCTGATCTTCTGCAGCGAGTCGCTCCAATTCTTGGCGCAAGAGTGTAGGTACAAGTTCGACCATCAGTTATCACCTCGTTCATAACGACGCTTAAGAGCATCAACCATGAGTACATGAATTTCCGAAGCAGCTTTGAAATTGTATTCCATTGCAAGGTTGAACTCTTCAATTGAGAGGTCTCCATCCATTTGCAAGAATGCAATTTCTCCAGTGTTTGGAAGAATTCCAACTGGTAAATCTGCTTGTCCATGGTTGTCTTCTGCTTTGTCAAGGTCGAGGACAACAGTGTCTTCGATTTTCCCTGAAGCAACGCCAACAATCATGTCACGCATTGGAATTCCCGCATCGGCTAGTGCAACTGCTGCTGCGGTTATACCGACACAACGAGTTCCAGCTTCAGCAGCCAGAATTTCGATTTCAACTCGAATCTTTGAACGTGGGTAACGTTCAACAAGAACAACAGACTCAAGTGCCTCTGCTGTTACCTTGGAAATTTCTCGAGAACGTCGATTGAATCCAGGTCTGATACGGTCTCCAGTAGAGAACGGAGCCATGTTGTATCGTACGTCAATAACTGCACGATCTTGTCGTTGAATCTTACGTGGATGTGCTTCCATTGGTCCATATACTGCAGCAACTGCAACATTCAGTCCATGGGTTACCATGGCTGATCCATCAGCCGCAGGCAATACACCTGCTTCAATCGATACTGGACGCATTTCATCTACTGTGCGTCCGTCTAGTCTTTTTCCATCGTCTCGCAATAGCTTGACGTCTCCATATCCTCCCATTAGTTTTCACCTCGTTGTTGTTCTAGTGCATCTACTGCATCTTCGAAATTGTTCATGTGGCCTTCATCGACCAGTGTTTGAATCAGTCCACGTACTGTGAACATGTTGTCAGCATCTCCATGGACCCATACTCTGCCGTTATCTGCTACGATAATTCGGCAATCTGTTAGGTCTCTGATTTTGCTAACTCTTGAATTGTTATCTCCTCGAAGTGTATCGATGAGATTGACTGGAATGGCGATAACGCAACCTTCGTTGAGTCTGCGTAGTCCTATGCCTTTCATTGTAAGAACCATGTTATGAGCCTCATCCACTTCTTGGACACGAGCGAGTGCTGCGTCTCCGATTCCAAGGTGTTGTCGGGTTGATCCGAATTCAACTTTCCATGGAGCGAGAGACATAGGCAAGAGTGCCTGGAACGGTCCGTTCACGTCGAAGAACCACAGGTTGTTTCTTACTTCTGCAACAACACCTACAATCAGGTCTCCCGATCGTGGCATGTATGCGCTGTTAATTGGACGAACTGATACGACATCGTTCTGTTCGTTGAGCCACCCAAGTCGGGTTGCGATGAATTCTTCGTTCTGTGCTATTGCACCAGAACCTGCGTGCTTCCCGGCGGATGGTCCGATGACCATTCCCGGGGTCACTAGGCGCTGCTCGGCGCCAACTTGACCTTCGGACATTCTTTTCTCTCCAGTCCCGCCCACTGGACATCCCATGATAAAGGACACCCCTGAGCCTGCGCTACAATTCTTTGACTTCTGCTTCCGATGCCCGCTTCAAAACTTGACCAATGATGTCTCCTTTCATTCCAGCCGGTATCTCGACCACACATGCCCAATCTCCATTTTCTAGCCATCCTTCTTTCTCTTGATAGGACCTTAGGAGATTGCTCACACTTCCATAGGATGAGCCTGGGATACGAAATGCTAAACGAACGGATTCGAAACTTAGAGGAATCAGGGGCTTTAGTTTAGCGATAGCATCTTTCACTTGCTCTTCTAAACGTTTGAACGGATCAACAGTGTACTTTGATTCTTCCAACGCCAGTTCGATACGAGTCCTTGGATGGGGTGATTTTGAACGAGGATCTATGGCTTGCGTTTGGATGTGATGAATAATTTGTTGACGCATTGTTTCAACACGTGCTTTACGTTGAGCAGTTGTGAGTTGAATCGATCCTTTTTTGAGGATAATC
>CALBJF010000079.1 GCA_937892665.1 uncultured euryarchaeote
TTGCATGATCTGAACCACGGCGCCATCGGTTTGCAGATGACCAACATCCCACACTTCGTTGTAGAGCACCTTAGGCGAATCACCTATGGAAAGCACGGATGAGGCGCCGGTAAGATGAACGGTGTTGTTTGAGAAGGTCATGTCTTCACCACCTTCGTAGATGGTCGTCATCAAACCTTTCTGGTCTGCAGCCGACCAGTCGATGGCATGGAAGTAGGAATTGTTCACGATGTTGTTGTTGGATTGACCTGCTGAGCCTTGGAATTCAATAGCACCACCGTCGGTGTTGGTGATGGAGATGTTGTCAACAAAACTGTTGGTACTGCGATAGAAACGAGTCATCCAGCGGTCATCTTCAGATTCACCAGCAATGTTCAAACTTCGCTTAGAGGTGCTTGGATACTCAAGTGTTGAATTCGTAAACGAACAGCCATCACACTCATTGAAATTGACCGTAGTTCCGAAGAAATCGATTCCTTGGATTGTCACACCATCGGAATTGATGACGCCAATAGCGAAGGGTTGCACCTTGACACGGAGATCCAAACCGTTTGCATTTTGTCCACTTGGCGTCTTGTAGTGAAGTTGATTATTGGCATTGTTGAACCACCATTCACCATCCACATCGATAAGTTCGCGCTTGCCTTCTAGGAAGTACGCATGATGTTTAGTCTTCCAACCCACATCAGTTCCATCATAAGCAAATGTTCCATTTGCAGAATTCCACGCTGTAATCTCACGGCTATTGCTTCGGAATGAACCAAGATTCATGACTGCAATCGCTCCAACAGGATTGAGTCCCGTTGCGTTGATGGTTTCGTTTAGTCCTGAATGCACGCCTGTTTCAGGGCCTGCGTCTGTCAGCCAACCCTGAGTGTAGGCGTTGTTTGAGCCAGTAAGCGTTCCTTCTGCCCAATACGAGCGATTGAACACAGTTTCATCTGAAAATTGAGCATTTGGCCAGCGAGCAGGAACTTGTTCATCGTGGTCGAGGAACAACTGCCAACCATCCTGTGAAAGGGTTACTTCTTGGATACCATCGCTGTCAGCAGCGCCCCAAACACCACCTAAATCCTCAGTGATACTTCGAGTACCATCAAAGACAACACGTCCTCCATCAGAAGCACGGATAATGAGGTTGTCCTTACCATCCACAGTTACATTCTCATAATAATGTCCGGGATAGAGAATGATCTCATCATTTGAAACGGAGTCATTCAGAGCATCGCTTAGGGTTGCTTTAGGACAGACTCCTGTCCCATCCCAAGCATCTGATCCGTTCACTGGATCTACGAAAATAGGGTCGCCCGATGTTCGCGTAATTGAACCACAAGCAGTTGTAGAATTGTATGAATTCGAGGCATCCGGTAACGTCCACCCTTGCATCGCTCCGATGTAGGATGTTTGGGCCAACATGATCATCATGAAAATCAAGACGTAGGCTTTACGTCGCTGCTTAAGAAGGCCAACGCGTTCAATTTCAATGGAAGAAAGTGTCTTGATACTACCTCCCCCCATACCTTTCCCCGCCTTTTCCCTTATTCGTACATATATCAGTCCTTTGCCAATTGTTTATGCAGTTGGCGAATCAAAGCATACGCAGTCCTTACCCAGAAATTCAAACCAAACGATATAGGGATGTACCCTATCTTGACAGGGTTTTTTTATTATGTATATGAAAAATCAGGTTCCTGAAGACTCATTTCTTTGCCAAATCTTTCGCTTGCTTTGCCCATTCATCTCGCTTGACACGACCTGAAAAGAACTCGATTGCAACGTTGACCTGCTCTTCAATTTCAGGAGTCATGTTTCCAACTTGCTCAAACGTGAAGATACCAAGCGCATTCAACTTTTCAGCAATGAACGGTCCAACACCCTTGATCTGTTGTAAATCATCTCCCTCAGAAGAGAGAGCAACGCCGAGAGTTTCGAAGTCAATACTTTCTGCTCTCTTAGCAATACGTTCCAACTCTGCTGCCTTCTTGGCATTGACTTCAGCATCTGCATCGACCTTTACTCTGGCTTGCTTAACAGCCTTGGCTTCTTCATCAGCTTGCTCTTTGACTTCCTTAGCAGCCTTAGCGTCTGCATCGGCTTGCGTCTTTGCTTCCTTAGCAGCCTTAGCATCTGCAACTGCTTGTGCCTTGACTTCCTTAGCAGCCTTAGCATCTGCATCGGCTTGTGTTTTGGCTTCTTTAGCAGCCTTCGCATCTGATTCAGTTTGTGCCCTGACTTCCTTAGCAGCCTTAGCGTCTGCTTCGGCTTGTACCTTGGCTTCAGCCTGTGCTTTGAGTTCCTTGTCTTCCTTTACACCAACAGTCCACGAGAAGTAGACTGATGCGTGTCCAAGTCTGATCAAGGCCTCGTATTCTCCGCCGTCAGAAGTTGGATTAATGCTATCATCAAAGACGAATCTGATGCGTAGTCGGCCTTCTTCATCGGCTTCAAGATGAGATCCTGTTCTTTCTGAGGCACCATCGATTTCGTACATCATGAAGCGTTTATCGTTGGTCGCTTCAGCCAAGTCGAGGAGATTAACTAAAATTTCAGGCGTCATATTGATGATGCTGATCGCTTCAGTGGTCTCTACTCTTCCACCTGGCTTGAGTGCCTTTATTGGTCTGAGTACGAACGGATCCTCCTTTGTTCCAAGACCATACAAGAAGTGAGGTTCTGCTGTCGTATTTTCTGGTTCTGGTCCAATCAATTCAACTTCATCACGGAATAAGAGGACGAGTAAGAGCAAGAGCAAGAGCAAGAGAGCGAGAAGTGGTAGGCACCAGAAGAAGAACGTTCCACTGTTATCTTCATCCTCATCTGCGAGAGTATCTGTAATACATTCATTGTCATCATCTACCGAAGGCATGCTCGATGGATTTATTGGATCGCTTCCACACTTGATTTCAATTTCATCAAGGTAACCATCATTATCATCGTCCAAATCCATTTCAAGACCCGTTATTGAGTCTGTATCTGGCAACCCATCTCCATCCGTATCAGCAAGAATAGCCAATGAGAAGGTGAACTGAACACTCGTTTGGCTGTTGTTTGCATAGACGGTGTAGTTGGTCATTGGTGATGCTTCAGTTGGTATACCAGAAATAATTCCAGTCTCACCGTTTCGAGCCATTGTCCCATTGAACTCTAACCCAGCAGGAAGAGCAGGTACGATTAACCATGTTCCAGGCTCCATACCAGTCAAGTTTGGAAGGATAGTGAAGTCCACTTGGTCAACGTATCCTTCAAACATTGCAGCCTCTTGATCGTTCATAGCGTAGCCGAGAATCTTCTCATCAAGAACGTCACAAATTCCATCGTCATCACCGTCAAGAGGTGTGTCCATGGCATCCAGAGCGTCTG
>CALBJF010000080.1 GCA_937892665.1 uncultured euryarchaeote
GATTCAACTGTTTCTTCGATTTCTTGACTTGCATCTTCACCAGCACAGGCCTTCTTGACTGCAGCAACCATCTTCTCGACAGTGAATTCAACTGCCTCTGCATGCTTGTGGAAAAGATCGAATGGTGTTGGGCCGTCAACCTTTGAACTTCCAGCATCTGAAAGGGCATCCTCGACATAGATTTCATTGTCTCGAGATTTCCACATAGCATAGCCTACGGTCATGAAGGCAATTGGAAGGAGAATAATCATCTTGAGGTTATCTCCACCTGAGGCAATGTAAATTGTAGCAGCGCCGAAAGCAGCGACTGGAACACTCGCAACCCATGAAGCAGCAATCTTTCCAAAGACTCTGAAGTCTACTGCTTTTGCTCCACCTGCTAAACCAACACCAACAACGGCACCAACAAGTGTGTGTGTTGTTGAGACTGGGACTGCAAGGAACGGCATGGAGAAGATGAGGATTGTTGTTGCAGCTCCGAATTCAGCAGCGAAACCACGTGTTGGAGTAATGTCTGTGATCTTCTTTCCAATCGTTTCCATGACTCTCCAACCCCAGGTCATGACACCGACCGCAATACCTGCGGAACCGAGAAGAACAAGCCAAAGAGGGATATCAGCAGATTCCATCAATTGACCGCCATCCTCGGAAAGAACTTGCCAAACTGCCGCCATTGGGCCAATGGCATTGGAACGATCGTTTGCACCGTGGGCGAACGCTACGTATGCAGCAGTGATAATCTGTAGCCAAACGAAGATACGTTCGACACCACGGAAACCATTTTTCTCTTCTTTGATATCGATTCTCTTGAGAATGAGGAAGAGGCAGAAGGATGCAATTGCGCCGATTACTGCAGCGAACATGAGTGAGTTAATTGGAAGCCATGCAGCCTCTGCAAACGGGTCCCAAACTCCGTTTTCTTTAGCAGGCAACCAGTCGGCTTTGTCCTCAATCCATTCATTTTTATCCGCCCTTGAGAAGAATCCTTTCAGGGCTTTGAATTGTAGTGCAAGTCCCAGCACAAAGAAGGTTGGGAAAGCAAGAATTGGCGCCAACCAGAGTGAACGTTCCTCTGGATTATCTGAATCCAAGATGAGTTTCTTGATGATGTAGAAGGAGAAGAATGCGAGCAATGCGCCCATGATCGGGCTTGCAACCCAACTCATGACGACCTGGCCAACCTTTTCCCAGTTGATGTAGTCTGTACCATGGTCAACTTCCAGAACCAAACCGACACCGATGATTCCTCCAATGATTGAATGAGTCGTTGAGACAGGGAGTCCAAATCGTGTTGCGATGGTAAGCCACGTTGCTGCAGCCATCATTGCTGCAATGAAACCAAATGCAATGTCCTGGGAAATCTTTTGACTGACACCGCCTTCTTGGTCGAAATCAATGACGAGAATGCCTTTGCGAACTGTATCTGTAACTGCATCACCTGCAAAGAAGGCACCTGCGAACTCAAAAATAGCGGCGATAACAACAGCCTGCTTAAGTGTCAAGGCTCGAGATCCAACAGATGTACCCATTGCATTTGCGACATCATTCGCTCCGATATTCCAGGCCATGTAGGCACAAACGACTAATGCTAGGCAAATCACGACGATTGTGATGGGTTCCATGTATTGCCCTAGTGGAAATGGGTATATATTCAAAACTCCATATATTCTATATAGGTCTATTGAGAGGATTCTCCGATAGCATGGCATCTGGACCCGGAGATACGTCAATTCGAAAAATCCAGTCAACTGGTGGAGGCACCTTCACGTTGAGTTTACCTAAACAGTGGGTCACAAGCCAACATCTGAAAACAAGTAATTCGATTAAAATTGATTGGAGACCAAGCGGAGCCTTGCGTTTGACTCCATTAGAACAAGAAAAGCAATCTCTGCGAACAATCAGTTTGGATTTGGGACATCTCCCTGACGAGAGTCTCTTCGACCATCTTATGGGGGCCTACATCGCTGGTGCAGATGTCATACGTATTCGGCATAATTCACAAGAGAAAAGGAAAATAAGTCAACAGATCAGAAGATTTCTACGAGCAACTCGTGGCTTCGAACTGTATGTTGAAGAAGATCAACTGTTCGAACTACATTGTCTCCTCAATACAGGGGACATGCCAATTATGTCAAGTCTTAATCGCATGTATCTCCAATTGTCAAGTTCAGTACGTGACATATTGAGTGTGTTTGAGGGAGATGATCCAACTTTCCTTGATGACCTTGAAGAACGAGAAAATGAAGTCGATTCTCTTCTTCACTTAATCGAGCGCCAGGTACGGTTACTCATCGATAATTATTCGATTGCCACAAAACTGAATATGACGCGAATTCAATCTCTTGAATCCGGAAATCTTGCACGTTCACTCGAGAGAATGATGGATCACGCAGTATTGATTGGGAAAAATATTCATGAACATTCTTCTGCATTAGGACACAAAGAAAATAATTCTTCGATAAGAAAATTAGGAGAATGGCAAAATGCCCTTAAAGAACTCATGATCAATATCCGTATTCGGGATGCAAACCGAATAGAAGAAGCACGGACTGATTTGAAACGGATTCAAAACGAGTTGAAAGATCATGAAAGAAACCTCTTTCAAAGTGAAAAGAAGCATTCATGGATGCTTGCTGAGCTCTCTGTTTCGGAATCAATTCGAAGACTTTGCGCTTATGCTCGGGACTTCGGAGAATCGTTGATCAACATGAATGCGTACAAGGGAATAAGGCAAGACGTAAAAGGTGTTTATAAAAACATCTAATGTATAAAATACACCTATGTGTTGGCATTTTCACCTCTCCTTTGAATAGGTCGGGCGCCTACTTCTATACAGGGACAACAATGGATATTGAACTCGAGACCTACGTAAACCAAACAATGGATAGCCAACAGTACAGAAGTGGAATTTTTTCCAGTCTTCTTGAAC
>CALBJF010000081.1 GCA_937892665.1 uncultured euryarchaeote
TGTGAAGTTTAGGCTGTGTTTGAGACATAGCACGGAAGAATCCTTCCATTGGATTACGGGCTGCTGAAGGCTCATTGGCATGAACTCGATGGATACGTGGCTGGGAGCCTGCGAAGGGATTCGTTTCAAGAATGTCCGCCCTTGGGTCCCGAACCATGTCTTTCTCAATCATTGGTGCTCTTTGAAGGCTCGCTCGCGATGTACGAGACTTCATGAGGTTGAACAGATAGGAACAATAGAATCTCATGTCGATGCCCCGTCGTGCAATGAAAAATATGGGCTTGCAAGCTTGCTGCCTTCGTTGTGATGAGATTGATGACCCAGGAAGTAAGCGATGCAAGACCTGTATAGGTCATCATGAATCGATGCGAGATAAAATCGCTAAAGCTCCACCTGATGATGCATTCTATCAGTTTGCAAAGGAGTTGTTGGCCATGACAGCAGCTCCCCATCGGTTCGATAATGATCCTATTCATGGTCGCACACTTGAACAACAACAGATACTTGCTTCAGAACTCATAACAAAGCCAACCCCACTCACAGAAGATGATATTATCGAAACCTTTCAACGACAACGGTCAACAAGTAAAAGCAATCTTATCCAAGCAGTTGCAAATAAAAACAAATGGAAAAATTCTCCACCAAAACCCGATGCCGCCCGCAATATTGGTGAAGAAGCTTGGAAAGATGAGGATCTTGATAATTCAGATTATCATATAGGAAGGACTGTACCAAGTCAAAATATACCTTCTGTAGACCGTTCCGATCGAGTTGGTGAAGACAAAAAAATGGTGGTCAGGGCTGATATACAGGCAAAAGGTAAGGGAGTCGATCAGGAACTATTGGATATTATTGAAACAGAAGAGATGCATCAACAAAAACAGAAAAATGAAGTTTGGAAATCCACCCTCTCTGATGTTGATAATTTACTTAATGATGATTAATGGGTATTAAGTTAATATAAAAAATATAATATATTTGTTTTTCTTGAAGGTAATCACTTGAGGATATAAGAAACTCTTTGTTTACCTTTACCTTTTGATTTCTTCCCAGTAAATTCTATTTCTCCGATTTCAGATATGTTTCTAACATGGGTTCCAGCGCATGGACACATATCTTGTTGATCACCTATCGTCACAACCCTAAGGTCATTGATGAACGCTGGTAAGAGATCCATATTCGTACGTTCTTGGGGCATAATTGCATTGATTTCATCACGTGTCATTTGTGAATCTGTAACGATCAATGCTTGCTTTATTTTCTTATTTACTTCGTTTTGTAAATCTGATAGCATCTCTTCAGTAAATTGAATTGGGTGAAAATCAATTCTTGAACGATCTGTATGTATTTGATTTCCAACGGTACGGACTCCATCAAATAATTCGTATGCAATACCACTTACAAGATGTTGTGCCGTATGCATTTTCATGTGAGCATAGCGTCGTTCAAAATCAATCTTACCTATCACATCATCCCCTACATCTAATTCAAAAACGTCTTCGACTGTGTGTTCGATAATATCTCTACCTCGAACCTCTGTGACGTTCAATTGTCCGCTTGGACCATTAAGAACTCCCAAATCCCAATTCTGGCCGCCCCCAAGTGGGTAGAAAAGCGTTCGATCTAATGCTACTTTGTTTCCTTCTACTTTGGTTACAGTAGCCGTGAATTCTTTTTCATAAGCCGAATCGATTGAAGATAAGTACAGTCGTTCTGTTGTCATAAATTCATCTCCATTAATTCATTCCATGAATTCATACCACTCAAAAAACGTTGATCACAAGACCACATTTCACGTTGAATGGGAAGTTGAGTAGGCATTATTTCAATAATTTTAGTGTTCGATGACTCCTTTTGATGACTATACCAAGACTCAACTAAGCCATCATATCGCTCAAGTTGTAAATCTGCATCTGAAAAGTCTTCTATTTCTGTATCGATATGAAGAAATCCTGTTGCAAAATCACGTTCAATCTCGTAACGATAACTTACGTCTGTGAGATGGTGATGCTTCGCCCAAGGAATCCAGGTATCCTTTGTTGTATCTACAACAATATCGAATATATGTTCACCTTCCATTTGACTAGCACCTTTGAGATTGACTAAAAAACCGCTAGGAGATTTAATCGATGATGTAATTCTTGTTTTGTGGAGAAGAGTTACGCCTTGTTTTGCAAGCTGAATATTCATAGATTTCATTATCCATTCATGACGATGACCACTGTCTTTGCCCTCAAATCCTTGATCTGTCTTGAAATCTAATGGAATACTTTCTCGATTGAGAAGCAGACTTGGCCATACGTTTGGTAGTCCAAACTCAGTACTATGGTCTGCTATGAAGACTTTGAATCCCTCTCTAATTGCTGAATATGCGCATCCATATGCAATGAGGCCTGCACCAACGATAAGAGCTCGAATTAAAATCACCTACCTAAGATTTCCAAGGCATCTACAGGACAGGATGGAATACAGTGATCGCAATATGTGCATAATTCTTGTTCCACCACTGCAAGCAGTTCTTTCATAGAAAGAGCACTTGTTGGGCAAAGACCGATACAAGCTCCGCACCCGTAACACCGATCATCGTCAACAACGAATTCGAGTGCTCCCATGATGGTTCCACTGGACATCATCATATTTGTTCTTCGTTATTTGAATGTGAATTTACAACAAATAAATCTCCAAGAGAAGATATTCGAATGTAAGTTCGTCTCGAAAAACAGTATTGGGGTAAGACCCCTTGGTTTCTACTGGAACAGTATTCGAGATCTATAAGTAACAACAAAACAGAAAATAAAAACAGAAACAACAAAATCCAACTGAAGATTGTCGCGTAGAGTGTATATTATTATTGTAGAATAACTATGGGAATTGATAAATCTCCTACTTCGATAATCTCCAATGGAAATAGAGGGGTGTGACCCACAAGTTCTTCTGTTCCTAACGAATCGTCGAAACATGGTCGTTTATGCCCCTGGTCGTACAACTAAGTACCCATCTTCACCACCTGATAAAGGATTGAGATATCATTACCTTGGCGGTGGCAATGAAGTTGGAAACGTCGGAATAGTGCTTGAAGATCCTTCTTCAAATCGTTTGTTACTTGATTATGGCCTTGCACCCACTAAGCCGCCACGTTATCCTGATGAAGCTCCGTATGTTTCAGATGCAATAATCACCCATTCTCACATCGATCATCTCGGTATGGTTCCCTGGTTAGCTTCCAATCACAATAC
>CALBJF010000082.1 GCA_937892665.1 uncultured euryarchaeote
GTGTGATAATTCTATTTAGACACTTGAGTAAAGTCGACTTACCTGCACCGTTTATGCCCAGTATAGAAACGAGTTCATTTTCAGGAATTGACAATTCTATCTCTTTCAAAACATGGTTGTCTCCATAACTAAACGAGAGGTTTCGAACTTGAAGTAAATTACTCACCGTATCAATCTCCTCGTCTTAGTAAAAGATACATGAAAAATGGACCTCCAATTACAGAAAGCATTACCCCTACTGGAATGACAACTGGAGCGAATAATGTTCGACCGAGGGTGTCTGCTACTATCATCAAGAACGCTCCAAATACTGCTGAACATGGTATTAATTTCCTGAAATCATTTCCGACAATTATACGCGCCATATGAGGTGCTGCTAGACCAACAAAGCCTATCAAACCAGTAAATGCAATTACGATCGACGTCATCAATGCAGTCAGAATGAGGATATTTCTACGCATTTGCCTTGGATTAACTCCAGTAGAGATGGCAAAATCGTCACCTCCTAATGATAGTGCATTGAGATCCCAAGACCATTTCAGAGCAGTTGGGAGTAATCCAATGACAGCGACACTAATCCAGAGAACGTTCACAAGATTCGGTCGGGAAAGACTACCAAAAGACCAGTGAGCAAGTTGTGATAATTGTTCATCGGTTGCGAAATATTGCAATATAGATACAATCGCTCCTGAAATAAAGGTAATCGCAATTCCAATCAAAATATAGGATTCTGCAGAAATTGATTTCATATCACCCAGTTTGATAATAATAAATACAACGAGCAGTGAAAAAAAGAAAGCATTTGCAACAATCGCTAGCTCAGGTATATTGACAATTGAAAATCCTAAAACAATAGCAAGAGCTGAGCCAAGGGCTGCTCCTGATGAAACACCGAGCGTCAAAGGAGAAACCAATGGATTCCCCAAACAACCCTGCATCAGAGCACCTGCAGTAGCCAAGGCGATGCCTCCTATTATTGCCATCAATATTCTCGGGAATCTAAGTTCCCAGATAATATTTGATTGTAGTTTATCTGGTTCATCGATTCCAAAAATGATACGAGCAGTCTTCCACATATCTAAACTGGATGAAGAACCTTGCCCGATTGCAAGTATTGAAAGGAAGACTGTCAAAACACAAAGGGCAACAATCGATAGAATTTGTTTTTTTGCATCATCAATGTGCTTCGTCGATAATGAATCCATATCACTATCCACCAAATGAAGTGCAAACAAATTTACCTACTCTTTCAGTATCATGATGCTCTAAGTAATAATCATCCAGATACTTCTCTGCATCAATATCCGTAAAAAGAGTAGGGTGGAAATATTTCGCTAATGTGGGTAGTCCGTGTATCATCATCGGACCTGCAAATTCTCCGGACATGATGAGCATACGATCATCAACAATAGATTTGATTCCATCAAATCCAGCACGTCCGGCAATAAAATCCATGTGCGTTTCGCACTTATTTTCAGGATCGAAGTCATTGAAACCGATCTCAAATGTGATCCCATCGAACATTAAGATATCTGGATTTGCATCGATTATTGCCTCCATATCAACGTGCGTGGTATGTCCTGGCAGATCGGCAAATACATTGATGCCACCGGCCCTATCAATCAGGTCAGTCCATTGTGATGTCCCGGTTAATACAACGGGATCTCTTGTTAAAGAGGCATGATGTTCCATTACAATATCTGGTCTATCAGACTCATTTACATTTGAAATTCGTTCTTCGACCATATTCTCGATTTCTGTAAATTCCTGAAACAACGATTCTGCTTGTTCTTCTGCTCCAAAGAGAGTAGCAAAGGTGGAAATTTCTTCTCTGAGATAGTCATATTTGTAAAAATCTAAGGCGATTACTTTAATCCCCACTGGCTCCAACTTTTCTCTTATCATTCCTGTATCGACCATTCCATTCGTTGCAAAAACAATGTATGCATCAGGACGGCAATCGAGGAGTGCCTCAAAATCAATTTCTGAATGAGCAGACAATTGAACAAGGGGTACATCAGATAATTCTGGCCAAATAGAGGCATCATCAAAGTCTCCTGAGACACCAACGATGACATCAAGATTGACATCAAGCATTCGCAAAACTGTGCCTGCGTAAGTGTTGGTGATAACAATCCTTTCAGGATAGTCCTCAAAACGATGCTCAATACCATTGGAATCTGTAATCACAATATTTCCATTATGTTCTATTTCATCCTCTTGAATAGAATACTGCCAAACACCGATGGAGCAGATTATTACCAAAGCGATTTGGAATAAGGCAATACTTCGGCCACTAGACATCGTCTTCTTTCCTCCAAAGTGTAAACATGATAGTTGAAGTCAGTAGAACAAGTACTGTCGAGCCAAGTGAAAGAGATGGAAGAGTTCCTTCGTCTTCTTTTTCAACCTCTTCAACAGTAACGAATTCGGAGGAGGAATACTCTGAAACCTTCCCACTAACCATGACATTAACTCGAAGGCGGTTTTGTCCTGCTGACAAATCAGCAAGATTTGTGAAGTTAGAACTTCCATTGTACATCTCAACCACATTCCCCTCGTCGTCCTGAACAATCAAAGAGTACCATTCAGCATCGGGAACAGACGACCAAGAGAGATTCAATGATTCATCATTTCCAATTGTATTCAACATGGAATCGATGACTGGAGTGACTGGAATGAAATCAACATTGATTTGAATGTTATCACCTTCAATCAAATATCCAATATCAGTAAGTGCATTCAAAGAATACACATAGCTTCCGTCTGAATTCTTTTCGACGTCGAATGATATTGAATCGCCTTCATAGATCACTGCGTCATTCTCAATTAATTGGTAGAGTGTTGCACTCGGGAAACTTGCCCAACTGATTGTGTAATCTTTAGATGTAATATCTGATGACTCGGTGATAAATTTTGGTTTCGTAGGAATTTCATATCCACTTAATTCATAGATTACACTGTCAGAATGAGAACCAGGTAACCTATCGATGATTTTTACATAATTTCGAACTGTTGAATTATACCACAGTTCCCAAGAGAGAACCCCATCATTACTATCCGTGATGGTGATGTGAGTCGTGAGGAATGACTCCCCCAAAACTGTAATCTCTACGTTTTCTTGAATGGAAACAGTATTCTGCGTATCATCATATCCATTTGGATGCCCAGGAACGCCAATGATATTTGTTCGATTGAAATGAAGAGATTCGGGGAGGGTTTCTGAGAAAAAGGCAGCTTTTTCACCCGAATTCCTAAAATCCCAACCTAATGTTCCTTCTTGAAAGTAAGATGAACTTTCAGGAGCGTCAACCCAGTAGGTTTTCACTGGCAGCAGATTTGAAGCATCGAACCATCGAAACGCCTTTTCTCCTTCTTGATAGGTATCGTCAGTAATTCGAACAAGGAATGTTTCTTGTTCTTTGTTAAATGCATCAGAGATTGTTTCGGTTCCAATCATTGTGTATGTTCTATTGTGAAAATATTCTGGTGTGTGGCTAACGGAGTAATCCCAACTCATACCTGCTTGCCAAACCTGATCATTTGTTGGATTTGGCAAAATAATCATCAAAAGCAAAGGAGCGTTCTCATTCGTACCGTTACTGTTGTGGGCTACGATCTTGAACTCATGGGTTCCAGATTCGAGAGGAGTATACTCAAACGTGTCATATGGACCCCTGTAAAGGAGATTCTCTTCAGATATTTCTCCTAGATATAAGGAGTAATAATCGGTATAATCGCCTCCATCCCATTCCAGGTTAAAGGGGGACATAATGACAGTTTTCGTTTGAGACAAGAACGAGACATTATGAGGAAATTCAACATCAATTGTCGAGGTTAAATTAAGCCAATTCTCACCACTTGATACAACGTGATCAATAGGTGGCATCAATTCGATGCCATCTTGTTGAAGGGTTAGTGTTTGATTATCACCAATCGAGAGATTTCTTAACACGAAGAATCCATCAGAATTCGTGAGCACTGTCGTGTCCCCGTTACTGACTTCAACTCCTGTAACTGGAAGATTTAAGCTGTCAGAGATGTATCCGTAAATGCTGTTCATACCATCATAAAAATCAAAATGATTCGCTCTAGGATTGGATGACGAGCCTTCTTCCAATTTGAAATGAAGAGATTGGGAAGCCTGATCAGAACCATCATAATATGTTAGAATCGTGAAATATTCTCCTATTTTTAATGGTCCAAATTCAAGAGTCCCTTCAGAAGCGGTTCTATTCTCACCAGTTTCCTTCAGATAAATCCTGCTTGAGTTTGAAAGTTGGTGGTCGAGACCATCGTACAGGTTACCGGTAATCCAATTTTTCCCTTGATAGAAATCAAGTTCCAGATCACCATCTATATTGATGGTGCGATACACAACTGTATGACCGTCATTCATGAAGTAAGCTCGAATGACGTGCTCTCCAGGTGTTATCCCATTGAGTTCATACGTTCCATTAACTGACCAAATAGAATCAAGAGAATCTACTTTTATGGATGTACTATCAGCGATCTCTCCGTTAGAATTGAACACAGATCCATATATCTTGAACGTTAAATTCTCGGAAGGGGAGATGTCATCTGCAAGTGTTGAGAGCGGTGTAACAAAACTCGAGGCTAGCAGCAGCACTACAAAAATTGTATTACTGCGCATTGTCATCCTCTTCCTCAAAGAGCGACACTGGAGGAGATAGGGCGATTATACCGCCTCCAGTGCCGCAGCATGTGGATTGTAAATCAACAGTTTATTCAACTGTAAGATCCAATATCTTCGGCTGTAATTCCGTAATGGTCCCAAGCAGGTTGTAGCCATGCTGAGACGTCATAGGAAGTTCCGAGTTGTGTTGCATCTGTTAAATCCAAGATTCCGTTCATCGATGTAGCACCGTAGTCAGCATAGTAACCTGGCATGTTGCTTCCAGGGAATACAGAGGCAAATCCGTTACAGATTGTCTCGTTTGTAGCTGCTGCGTATACGAGGTGTCCAGCACCCATGTTGTAGCAGACCATTTCTCCAGAAGTTGGAGATTGTACCCAAGAGAATCCATCGCAATCGCTTGCTTCTCCAGCACCGATCCATGCCATGCCGTGAGTTTGGTTGTTGTAGCAAGCATCTGTGTAATCTGCAGTGTATGCTTCAATGGTTTTCCAGAAAGCGTATGCTTCAGCTTGGTACTTCTCGCCGGACTCGTTGCTGTCCATCTTCGAGGTGTACTTGAGTACTGCTTGTGAGTATGCAATAATGACGTTCTTGACAACAGCGTTTGTTGCGTCTGTGTAACCAGCTTGGTTGGATGCTTGAAGATCAGCAAGTCCGGTAATCATTGCTTGTTGAATGTGGTAAGTTGTGTTTGCCATTCCGTCAGCATGCTCAGTTCCAAAGTCAGCGCCTCTCTTGTTGAGAGTTGCGACAGGGCCGCAGCCAACATTTTCATCAGGTCCGTGGAAGAAGGCCCAGCCTTCATCCCAGTTGTGAGGTGCGCCAGAGTCGTTATCGACATTTCCTGCGTCAGCCTTTCCAACAGCGGAGTTCAACTCATGGATAGTGTATGCAACCATTGCCATGTTAGCAGTGAGTTTTGCAACACCTTGGTACCTTACAGTATCTGATGTTCCAGCAAAGTCGCCTGTTCCCTCGAGAGCAGCCATTATGTGTGCGTCAACAGATCCGTTAGCGCCGTAGTATGTATCGTAGTTGTGGTTCTTACCAGTTGCTGCAGCAAAGCCTGCAAGAGTTCTGTATGAACCGTCGCTCTTCTCTGCGTTCTTGCCGTTGGTGTAGATGCCCTTAGCAGCAGTCCACTCGCCAGCGTTTGCGTGAGCTTTTATGTCACACATATCAGCCATTAGAGAACGGTGGTTGTCGACATTGGAGGCGTAGGTGTATCCACCGTCTTCGCCATCCATTGCACTAACAGCAGATCCTCCGCTAGACGAGGAGTCGCTGCTATCGCTGCTATCGCTTGTGTCGCTGTCGCTAGCGTCACTTGTGTCGCTGCTGTCGCTGCTGTCGCTTGTGTCGCTGCTGTCGCTGCTGTCGCTGCTGTCGCTGCTGTCGCTGGTGTCAGAAGTCGTACTCGAGCTAGCATCGGAGCTACTCGAGTCATCGTCATCGTCATCGCCACCGATACAACCTGCAAATGCAGCAAGCATCATTAGTAGCACCAGTGTTATTCCTTGTGTTTGTCTCAAATTTGGTTTCATGTTTTCACGTTCCAATACCCTCAGGTATGGCCTTCCGAGTGAGATGTACTTCTTAATCTTTTTCGGGTGCCCTAAACTTATTTGGCAGACCTAAAAATCAAAACCTTGAACAAGCCCATTCCGCAGCAGTGGTCTATTGGGTTCTGGCGATGGATGGTGAAAATGTGGAAAAAAAAGAGGCATTCGCCTCTATGGCAACTCCGGACAAGGTTGTCCAAAGTGCTCCGCGCAGAAGATACATCATTACTCTAACCGCAATCACAATCTTCTCGGCGGTTATGAGATTTAGAAATCTCGATACGGAATCATTTTGGCTAGACGAACTGACAACGCTGAGTGCGATTAGCCAGGGCACTTGGAGGAGTACAATGGAAGGATGGTTGTCAATGGTTGGTATGGGCACGTGGTTGATGTACTACTGGAAATTAGTTGTAGGAGATTCTGATTTCGCACTGAGATCCATTAGCGCAATTGCTGGTATTGTCCTCATTCTTGTCGTCGCAGAATTTACACGAAGGTTTCATGATGAAAAGGCAGCGATTATTACAGCAAGTATGCTTTCAATATCCCACCTTGCAATATTGTATAGCCAAGAATTTCGGCCGTACATGTTTACAACGACATTCATTTGGATCGCTTTTTTACTGATGAGATCGGAACGAAGATTATCTCTTTTTGAAACGATATGTTGTATTGCCCTTCTGTCTTTTTCCTATCTGGTTCATTACGTTGCTGGGCTTGTTATTGTGATAGGGCTCTTAACAGATTTTGCTCTACGAGTCGTTGAAAGTGTAAGAACGAAACATGAGCCATATGCCTCGAAACTTGATAGAATCCTGTTGTTTCTTAAATCAAAATCTGGGCAATGCCTCAAAATTTCTTTTGCGGTGGCAATGCTTGCTGTTTTCATGTTGGAGAAGATGAGGCATGATTCAGATAATACAAACCATAGTATGTGGATTAACGATGTCCCAGAGCGCCCTGTAGTTTCTTTATTCGATTACTTCTTTGCATTCGATACGAGGGGTTCAATCACCGATATCGCTGAAGTTATGTGGTATTTCGTGTTGATTACACCTATCCTATTGCTCTTACACAGACGCATGGGGGCAAAACGTAAGTTGGCTTCGGAATCTGAATGGTTTATTTGGGCCGTTGGAGGAGGGACAATGCTAGTCATTGTTCTTTATTCCCTGGAAGTTCGAAATCTTTGGGTTTCCCGCTACTTTGTGTTTTCAATGCCTGCTTGGTACATACTCTTCGGGGTTGGAATCTCGAGGACAATCGATTTGTTGAATGGCCTCATAAAGCAGGAAAATAAAGAAGCCACTGAAAAGAAATCTTTTATCATCGCCGTAATTTTTTCATTCTTTTTTGTACTCAATAGTACGCATTGGTACGTGAATGAGTATGAGTATTATGAACAGGGTGGACGTTCCGATTTCAAGGGAATGAGCTTTTGGTTAGATGACTATGTAGGTGGTGATCAAGATGAGATATTCATCATCAGTCAACCATATGATAAATATTGGAATTTATACCTTGATAGAATGGATAGCCATGTGGAGATTGATACACATTCTCGTTGGGGAGAGGTCACAACTGGCCAAGTAATAGAAATCATCGATGATGAACCATTCGAAGTTATCCACGTGAGAGGGCATAGATTGTCAATGTGGGAATACGATAGCTTAACGCTTGTATTGTCTCCTGATTATGAATTAGTGGATAGTGTAGAGTTTATTGAAGGGCAAATCGATGTATATCATCGAATTAAAAACAATGGACTTTCATAATCAAATGGTCAATGAATGCCCCAGAGCACAGCGGCTTTCGCTGGAAGGGCTCAGGGAATGATATTGTTCGGAGGCTGTTCTTGAAAATCTATACCCCTTGCATAATTTTAGACTACTCGGCACCTTCCTTAGCTGTTACCGAACGTTTCACCTTTCCAACAATATGAGATCCGAAAGTGGCATGATATGGATGTAGTTGGGTAACAATATTCTTGGACAAAATATGAGCAAACAGACCAATGACACTCTCCGATTTAGGGCACCCTAAAACAGTATGGGATTTAAGGTTTTGTTCATGTTGAATTAAGAATCCAACCACGTTGAAACAAGTGTCTCAGCAAAAGGATTCGAGATTAATCCATCATGAGAAACAGGCCGGACTATAACAATCAAATCAAGAACACCACCCCATCCAGACTGTCCTGTGACAACAACTTCTCCAATTTTGGTTCCGTCTGAATTCGTACCAGTTTTGGCAAGACAATCGTAAACCCAGACCTTCATTTTGACCTCACCTGAAGAAGGACGGAATGTATGTTCTTGAGCCTCCCCTCTTTGTTCGAGCCTGAATTCATCACTGTCGATACGAATGAAGGTCAATCGTTCATCGACAATATCAATTGCCTGCCTCATACGATCGTTTTCCAATCCAAAGAAGGAAGAGATAGTTATGGATGATTCAATCTGACTGAAGGCAGAAAACTGATGCGGTGTGCGAATACGTAAACTCTGTACAACCTCAAAATTCAATGCATCAAGATCATCAACAATAATCCATGTAAACTGTTCACTTGCTGGCCATGCTGGAGCATACGGATTCTCTTCAGCAAATGGCTCGCCCCATTCATCTGGAGACCGTGGCGTATCACAGGGAGTCAATCCGGAGAAGCCTAGCATCAGAAAAACCATGAATGCAGCGATCAGGCGATCATTTCGGTACTCTTTCCAATCAAGGCGGCCAGCTGGACTAGATACTGATAAAATAAAAGCCACAGGAAGAATGATGAGTAATCCATAAGGTACAATCCATAGCGTTAGAAGGCCCACTAAAGCATAGTATGAGGTCTTGGAGCCTAAGAATTGGTCAAATGACTCTGGTTGCTCCCTATTTCTCCATCGATGAATGCCGTAGGCAAGGGGCAGGGATAGGAGAACAAGAATGAAGCCGGTTAAGTTTGCAGCCAACCCCATGAGCAGAGATTTACACCCTCCATGATATGTATTTGGGAACATCAATGGAAAAACAAAGCATTTGAGTGAGGTGACGGGAGAGCCATAGCATGGCAGACATGGATGTGATGCAATTTTCATCCGTCAAGTTCCGTCATAAAGTACCAGCTCCAAAATGGTTCAATCCTTTCAAAAAGCAACACGGTGCTGGGATAGCTGAACTCGATTTAACCTTACAAAGCGGCCAAATCATCGGTCTCGTAGGCACAAATGGTGCTGGAAAAACGACTCTTCTTCGGATGATGAGTGGGGTCTTACCTATTGAATCAGGGAATGTGACTGCCAATGGGGCGATTCTATCGAGCCAGGAATTACGAAGACGTGTTGGATTTATGCCAGAACACGTTCGTTGGTCTGGTCATGAAACCGTGGAACAAACGCTTGTTGAGTTTGCTTTACTACGAGGTTGTTTGAAAGATTCGGCTTTAGAAATTCTTAGCGTGATTGGCCTAAAGAACAGAGCATCATCTGCCCTGGATTCCCTTAGTCAAGGAATGAGGCAACGGCTTTCACTTGGCATTGCTTTACTTGGGACGCCAGACGTTCTCGTTCTCGATGAGCCGTTCAATGGAATGGATCCTGTTGCAATAGATGCGTTCAAACGTCTGCTTCAGTCACTCGCTCGAAAAGGGATTACCATTGTGATATCAAGTCATCATTTATTTGAATTAGACCAACTTATTGAC
>CALBJF010000083.1 GCA_937892665.1 uncultured euryarchaeote
ATACACTTCGCGCTCAACCTGGAATGGATCGCATTTTGGAAGGGCTACAAGACGGGCGTCGTCAAAATAACATCAGCGCTTTTCTAGCGACTACTTCACTCACACTTCTTTGCCTGTCGACGTTAATTACGCCAAGAACAGTAGCTTGGAATCTTCTTCTCCTCGTCTCCATGACCTCAGGTATAGGCCTAAGTATCCACTCAATATTGACAACATTTTATGTTCGTCTTCAAGCAGACTCCATGCCACTCTTGATTCACTATGCACCAACACATCACCCAACCCAACTTGGATCTCCACTAGGGGAATTACTGCTTGCTCATTTAGACCCCGATTCACAAATTGAATGGAGGACATGGGAAGAGAAGTTTACTTCAAGCATCTTACCTGGAACAGATCCAATTCAAGCAAGAGAACGACTGTTATTCCTCCTGCATCTTCACGCAACAGATGTTGTGTCATCAACTGATGTGATTGGATCGTTACGAGACTTCATGCCGCCAGAGGCAATTGATCGCACTCTTCTTCAAGAGGACACTTTCTTCAATTGGAGATCTATTCAACGATCTCTTGAGCATGCAAGGGCATGGCAACCAGGGGCTTTCCGCCTCTTCGAACGATTGCAAAACGACCTCCTCACAGGTTCTCCTGAAATTACCCTATCTCCTTGGAGAATGGACATTTCGCTGGATACAATGTGCTATGACGGTTCAGGAAGTTTGTTTATTGCCCTCAATAATCAGACATTCGAATCTACCCACGCTCGCGTGGAAGTCCAAGTACCCGGCGGAAAGCCAGAATCGATTAATCACAGATTCGAATTGATGCCTTGCCCGCCACCGACAAAATCTGTTGAACTAACACATCCTTCAGACGATGACGTTCTTGATTGGCTACCACGTTATCTCGAACGAACGGTTGTTCTTTGGATAAACGTGGCTTGGGATAGGCAATTCAAAGGGGATGCGCAAGTGCAAGTAACGCTCAGAGATGACAATGAAACCGTACTTGGTTCCCGTATAGTACGTACCTTTGTTACACCCAGAGAAAGCCATCAACGAGCGGATAGAATTCGAAAGCTCCTCCTTGCCCGACGGTTTTCTGACCGCCCGATACCAGAGAGCCGAGCCGAATCGATTTCTGGTTGACCAAGCGCTTTCCTTATGGCAGGGCTTCACTTCCCCTTAGATATTGGGGGTCTAATATGGAAGCATGGGACATCGTAGTACTGGGTGACGGGCCTGCTGCTCTAACTGCAGCTGCAGAAGCTGCAAAGGGTGGCGCCAATGTTCTGATGATGAGTTCAACAGGCCTAGGCGATGGCGGCAATGTCGCTATGAATGGGATTTCGTGCCACATCCAAGAAGAAAGCAACCGCGGCCATCGTGAAGATACAATCCGTGCTGGAAACTTCCTTTCAGACCAAGATATTGTTGCCCAGTATACCACTGATGCGCTTCGTACAGTCGATCTCCTTGAACGACGCGGAGTCAATTTCCGCAGAGATGCAAAAGGAATCGTGAAGGGGCATCCTGGAGCAGGCCACAGCAAACCTCGACTTTGCAATGCAGGAGACGCAACAATTCGAGAATGTCAACAAGTCCTCGAAGAGCAATGTATGAAGCACGGCGTAACTCGAAGAGGAGACCAGGCCCCTCTTGAACTCGTTCATACAAATTATTTGATTAATGGAATTACAACTCTTGACATGATTAACGGGCGAGTCCTAACTGTACAATGTAAAGCGTTGATTATTGCAGATGGTGGATTTGAAGGCGCATTCACGACAGGCTCAACCTCTCTTGGAATGGATATGGCTTACCGAGCAGGAGCTCCACTGAGAAACATGGAATTCGTAGCACATGCACCACTTGGCGTCGTTGGCACAAATATGATTCTTCCACAATCTA
This sequence comes from uncultured euryarchaeote, assembly GCA_937892665.1. Lineage (GTDB taxonomy): Archaea > Thermoplasmatota > Poseidoniia > Poseidoniales > Poseidoniaceae > MGIIa-L2. The sequence continues at coordinate 1,911 of CALBJF010000083.1, forward strand.
TTCTCTCCGATGGCGCAACACTTCACACCCCTTCTGGAACAGCCATCGACGTAACAGCATCTACAATGACTTCTGAAATCTGTTCGAAAATGAATGAAGCAGGCATGACTGTTCTCGATGCTCGTGAACTTGGCGAGTATGCTGGATGGTGGTCAATGACCTTTGATCAAATCAAGCAACGACTCGGTGTCGACATGCACCGTCAAACAATCGAAGTCGCACCACGTCCAAACCATACATTAGGCGGTCTTTCCACAGATGAAAATGGCAGAGTGGTTCTACAATCATGGGCACGATGGTTCACAGGAGTATACGCTGCTGGAGACGCATGTTCAAGCGGCCTTCACGGAGCCGATGTATTGGAGGGTAACCGCTTGTTGGAAGCGATTTGCACTGGAGAATCAGCAGGACTGCATGCTTCCGAATGGATCAAAAAGCGAAAATTCACTGGCGCTTCAACACTTGAAGACTCACTTAACATCGCAACAGCAGAATTGAGTATGCTTGGTATAGAATCAGATGGGCCAGTTCAACGACTCAAACCCGTTATTCAACGTCTTTGTGAGATATTGACATCAACCCAGACGCCTGCGGTAGATGCAACCTCCCTTGCAACGGCTGCAGAATCTCTCAATCAACTTTCGATTCGTGGTGAGCAACTCCATTGTGATGAAACATCACTTGTTGCAAATCAGAATCTTCTTGAGACACTTCGAGCACAGGCTGCTATCCGATTAGGCCTTGCCAGCGTTAGAAGTTCTGAACTGAGAACAGAATCGCGTGGCCTCCACCAACGCTCAGATTACTCAGAAGAGGACTCTGGACAACTTCATCACA
>CALBJF010000084.1 GCA_937892665.1 uncultured euryarchaeote
TGTTCTTCTTGAGTCCTTCCACACATGGCTCAATTTAATGGCCATTGTGCGTCATTAAGAACAGTACCATCTGGTATCACTGAATTGTGGTCGACTACAACATTGTTTAGATGACAATTCTTTCCAACAATCGAATCTCTTCCAACCATTGTATTGTTTAGTACTGATTTTTCTTCAATTTTAACACCTTCAAGTAAACTACATCTCGATAAAACCGAATCATCAATTCGGATTTTCTTAGCGAGCATGGTATGCTCTACGTCACACGTTTCTCCGATTTTGACAGATGAATCAGCATGCCAATTCGTTCCTTTTCTTTCACCAGATTTCCATCGCTGGTTTGCGATACAGGCCTGGACTCCAGCAGACCAACTTTGAGGTGTTCCCGCATCAATAAAATAACCTTCAAAGGCATAACCATTCAATTCTTTTTCTTCAGCTAACACTGGAAAAACCTCTCGTTCGAGAGAACATTTACCTTTGGGGATATATGAAAAAATATCGTCTTCGAAAAGATAAGACCCTGCATTAATCAAGTTGGAAAAAACTTCCTCTGGTTTCGGTTTCTCTTTGAATTGAGTAATCCGATTCTGGTCATCAATTCCAACGATTCCAAATCGTGTTGGATCTTCAACTTCCCATAGAGCAAGGGTTCCAACGCCTCCGTTCTTTTGTTGCAAGTCGATTCCTTTTTGCATATTGAGAGATGAGATGATGTCTCCATTTAGGCAAGCAAAGGTTCCTGAAATGATATCTCGACAATTTCCAAGAGCACCTCCGGTACCCAATGGTTCGCTCTCCGTTACGATTCGTACATCAAACGGAACTTCGTTATCTTTGAAATATTGTTCAATCATGTCAATTTTATATCCACCAGCGACTACGACTTCGTCTACTTTGTCGCTTGGCATGACCTCTACAACGTGTTCGAGTAACGTTTTGTCCAACATTGGAAGGATTGGTTTTGGAATGCCATATGTCCATGGACGTAGTCGAGTTCCAAAACCTCCTGCTAAAACCACGACTTGCATAGTTTTGGGGCAATGTTTTGCCATTTGAAGTTGTACCCTTTCGTCTCTGTAATTACAAGGAAACCTTTCCGCACAGTTCAAAGACGTTCTTCCATTCGCAGGTATCAGTGATAGTATGAATATCCACGAATACCAAGGAAAAGCATTGTTCAAGCAACATGGCGTGAAAGTCGTTGAAGGCGTTCACTGTACGTCCGTATCAGAAGCACTCGATGCATATGACCATCTACAATCGAAAGTTGTTGCAGTAAAATCTCAAATCCATGCAGGGGGAAGAGGCAAAGGAAATCTGTACTCTCCTCAAAGCCGGGACTTAGTAATGGAAGGCGGAGTAAAGATCGCCTTTTCGAGAGAGGAGGTTGGCACTTATTCCGAAAATATTCTTGGCAATATTTTGGTCACTAAACAAACTGGTGAAGAAGGTAAACTTGTGAACCATTTGTACGTAGAGTCTGGTTGCGATATTGCGCACGAATACTATCTTGCTTTACTCGTAGACCGTGAAGAAAAATCAGTTCTTATTATGGCTTCAACCGAAGGCGGAATGGATATCGAAGAGGTTGCAGAAGAAACTCCCGAACTTCTTCACAAACTGAACATTGACCCTAATGCAGGTTTACTAGGCTATCAAATTAGAGATCTAGGTCTTGCTCTTGGACTACAAGGTTCTGCTCACAAATCCTTTGGAAAGATGTTGAAGGCATTGTATTCTCTGTTCCTTATGGAAGACTGTGCAATGGTTGAGATTAATCCACTTGTCCGTTCTTCTGATGATGAAATGATTGCACTTGATGCGAAGGTTAGTTTCGATGAAAACGCTGAATTTAGGCACAAATCATGGGACGACATCCGAGATCTTTCTGAGGAAGAGGATGTTGAAATCCGCGCCAAAGAAACCGGTCTTTCCTACGTTAAACTCGATGGAAACATCGGATGTTTGGTCAATGGAGCAGGACTCGCTATGGCGACAATGGATGTCATCAAACTCTACGGTGGCGAGCCTGCAAATTTCCTTGATGTAGGTGGTGGAGCAAACGAAGAGCAAGTTAAAACAGCCTTTTCGATCATCCTTGAGGATCCAAATGTCAAAGGTGTTCTCGTGAATATCTTTGGTGGAATTATGCGTTGTGATATCATTGCTCGTGGCGTAATTGCTGCAACAGAATCTCTTGGACTAACTGTTCCTTTGGTTGTCAGACTTGCTGGAACAAACGTCGATGAAGGAAAGGCAATTCTTGCAGCCTCAACTCTCAATATACATCCTGCTGATGATCTTGCTGAAGGTGCTCAAAAGATTGTAGAACTCATTGGAGGTGAAGTTTGATGGCTATTTGGATTGAAGAAGACGCAAAGGTACTCGTACAAGGAATAACAGGAAAGCAAGGGATGTTCCATGCTGACAAGATGGTTGAATACGGTACGAATATTGTTGGTGGATGTACACCTGGAAAAGGCGGACAGACAGTAGACCTACAAGGAAATTCATATCCTGTTTGGGACTCTATGTTTGAGGCAATTGAAGCAACAGATGCCGATGCTACAGTCATTTACGTACCACCTCCATTTGCAGCAGAAGCGATTATGGAAGCTGCTGACGCATTTGATCAAATCAAGGGTGAAGGCGTTGTTGTTTGTATCACTGAAGGAATCCCAACTCTCGATATGGTCAAGGCTGTAGCGTTTGTAGACAACCGACCAGGTGTTCGTCTCATTGGTCCAAATTGTCCTGGAATCATTACCCCTGGAGACGGTGGCGGTGCAAAAATCGGAATCATGCCAGGACATATCCATGCAAAAGGTCGAATCGGAATCGTTTCTAAATCAGGAACATTAACTTACGAAGCAGTAGCTCAAACAATGAGCATCGATGAAGGTCAATCTACGTGTGTCGGTATCGGAGGGGACCCCGTTAACGGGACTGGATTTATCGAATGTCTTGCAGCATTTGAAGCAGATTCTCAAACTGAAGCCATCGTAATGATTGGTGAAATTGGTGGAAATGCAGAACAAGAAGCAGCTGCTTGGGCAAAAGAGAATGTCACAAAACCAATCGTTGGTTTCGTTGCTGGTGCAACTGCACCGCCGGGTAAGCGAATGGGACACGCCGGAGCAATCATTTCTGGTGGAAAGGGAACTGCAGAAGAGAAATTCGAAGCATTTGAGGCAGCAGGAATTGCTTGTGCTCGAGATCCATCGGAACTCGGAGCAGTCTTGCTTGAATCCCTCAAAGCAGCAGGCCTTCGCTGAGGGTTCCCATGGAATCCACTTGGAATGAGCAAATCATTGCGCATTACAAGTCAAATACGATACCGCTTGATTGGCTTTCAAAGCCAAGTCAACATCAGTTCCGATGGAGAACACTCGAAGGGCGATGGGTTACTTCCAAGAGACGAATACGGAACCATGAAACATTGATGAAATCTATTGGGAAGAACTTCCCAAGTGATTTGTATGTCTCAACATCATCATGGTTGAATCCAATAGAATTACCTCGTTTACGAGATACTGAGTTATCTTATCCTGTCCTCATAGATCACCTTATTGTGTTCGATATTGATGTAGCCCCATTGAGCCTGAAAAATTTGGAAAAGGCAAAAAACGTGGCAAAGGGGCTTCATTCCTTTGTCATAGAGAATGAAT
>CALBJF010000085.1 GCA_937892665.1 uncultured euryarchaeote
TTAAACGCCTCCTATTGATGTACGTTCATAAATTGAAAATTCAATTGCAAATTAAAAAATTCAATTGAATTATTTCAAATAAAATTGAGAAAAATATGCTGTAGAAGCGCGGTTAATTGGGAGTTAGAAGTTCTCCGCGCTTAGCGAAATCTGAAAATGCAGTTGGGATTTTCAAACAGGCCGACAAATCCCCCTACGGGGGAATAGTTTCGGGAAAGTTCTTGAATGGTACGCAGTTGTGAAGGAGTTTGAGCAACCATGCTGAACAGTGTTTTTTCTGGTCTTTGTGAAATCAAAGATGCACGTCATGTCCGGCTTTTCGACCAATTTGGAAATGAATATGCTACGACGAAGCGATGGCCAGAATCACTTCAGGAACAGCGTGCTGAATGGGCACGATGCGCCTCAGTTGCCACCTCTTTGGGACTTGAAGAACTTCATGAAGTATGGATCGAATCAAGACGGCTTACTGTCATTGACCAGATTGATACCGGCGTATTTGCTGCTATCTCAGGCAAAAACGGTACGAAAGGTACCTGGCGTTACCAGCTTACACGCCAACGACAGCGAATAAACGCAACAAAACCACAGGTGATTTGATGTTTGATTTACCCCACAGCGAGCAAATAGATGAAGGATTAGACGTATCACAGGGTGCGATTCAACCGTTTGAAAACGGTTACATTACCACCTGGGTCGGTCGAAGAAAAACTCCCTATGGCCACCGACTCGTTCGAGCAGGACGAATCATTGGATGGCTGTGCGAAGGAGATAGCGCAACAAAACTCCTTGGAGGAAGCGATGCCCGAAAATCCTTGGAAGCAGCAGAAGAAGGAGCACACAGACTTGTTGGCTATGCTTGTTCACTCAGAGGTCTTGGCTCACTAGCGACCCTCATCCCTGAGGCTTTTGAATTTCAAGCGGACATTCAAGGTCTATCATCAGGCTCTTCGTTAACGGATCGACTCTTCGCTCGAAATATTTCAGCCGTTCTTTCTACACTTGAAGGCTACGACCACGTTCAAGGAGCACTTGCAGCAGATCAAGGAATTCTCATCGATAGTGCAGGCAATCTTCCAGGTAAGGCAGAAGAACTTGCTTCAAGTCTCTCATCTCTTTCTGATTCAATGACATCACATCAATCGACGTTAGGTGGAACTGAACAAGGGTATGCAACTATGAGGATGGGAGATGCATCAGTATTGCTTGCATCAAGCAGTTCGATTGTCATTGCAATTTGGACTGAAATCGATACAAATCATGCGCGCCTTTTGACAGACTTAACCGCTCAACTCGATGGCGAGATAGGCACCTATGAAGAAGGTGCAGCTACTCTTCCTGATGGATTCATCCTCAGAGAAGGAAAGGGTGGCGCTGATGCAGTAATGTCAATGCTTGCTGCATCGCTTGAAGAGCAGGTCACAGGTCATCTCAAAGCAGGTGCAAGCGATAAAGCAGTATCCCTAGCAGTCGTAAAAGGAATCCCTGTTGCAATGGCTGCAAATGGACAGTCCTTTGATGATGCCATGATGGGTTTAACCGAAAGTAAGCGTATTTTGAAACTCCACCGTCTTGCCTCAGGAACCACTGTTTCTTCTTCCACAGGTGATGTTGAATCCTTTTCATTGGAAGGATTTGTTGAAGCCTTATCCTCCATACGAACTCGTTCTGAAAAGCGAAAGGAAACCATGATGCATCGACTCATGACCATGTATGGGTTTGAAATTGGTCTCGACCTAGTTCGTCACCATCGAAGTAAAGTTTCCATTCAAATCGATGGGGCTGAATCAAGTAAGGGTTTACCAGTCGCCTCCCCAGTCGCTGGTGTCGATGCTGGATTGAGACGCCGTCTTGAGGAGTCTGAACTTCGCTCAGATTCACTTATGCGAACAAATGCAGGTTTGACGACTCAACTTCAAGATTCAGAAAAACAAAGAACTGAGGCACTTATTCGTCTTGATGAAGTAAAGGAATCCTCCGGGGATCAATCAGTAACAATTCAATCCAAGAACGATGAACTCAATAGAGTTCAAGTCACCGTTTCAGAATCAAGAACACGAATGGAACAAGCCGAAGAACGAGCAGATCGATTGTTACGACGTGTTAGTGAACTTGAGCATCAACTGAGCGAACGTGCTGGTGAACTCGCCAAGGCTCTTGGAAATGCAACGAGCAGTGAAGCACTTCGAAATGAGTTGGAAGAACTCTCTTCCAATGAAGCCTCTACGCGAGCAGAGCTTGAATCAAATGCACAGATGTTGTCATCTGTCCGGGATCAAATCGATACAGAGGAACGACGGCTCCGTGCCCTTGAGGAACAGATCTCTTCAATGCGGGAACGTCAAGCAAGTACACAAAGCAAATCCAATGTTTCCGAAGAGAAAGTTCGTGCAGCAGAAGCAAAACTCGACCAGATTGATGCTGAAACCATAGCAAGTCGACGAAGAGCAGAAGAAGAGCGTCATCGACTTGCTGAAGATGAAGCCCGCAGAATGCACCTTCATTCTGAAATGCGTGAACTAATGACAGAACGAAGAGACATCTTGACCGAATTAGGTAACCTAGGTGCCCGTAGAGGGAACGCTGAAACCGAATTATCTGGACTTGTCAGTCGAGCAGAAGCCCTTACAGATGCACATGAAGAAGCTGTTTCTGATATTGCTGAAGCAGAACGATTGAGAGCGAGACTTTCCGAAGAACCCCTCGCTCAAGCATTGCTTAACGACGATTCAACCTTCAGAGGGTTGGGGCCAGTCATTGAGCGACTCGAACAAGCACGAACTCTTGGATACTCGGTTATTCTTCTCGACCGTGCAGTAGAGCGAGCATTACAAGTGGTTCAATCCACAGTTGACCATATTGCTGCAACTCCGCGAAATCTCCTGAGCAGTGAAGTAATGACACTCCTCGAACGACAAGTTCCTCAAACTGCAGGAGCGGTACGTGGACTTGCTCGATGGTCTGTTCAGCAGCGATTGGAAAACCAACTCGGTGAAACTGTAGGCCATCTCATATTAGATTTGGAAGGTATTCTCGAAGATTACGACCGTTCAATTACAATGCTGAGACGTATGAGGAATGTTCTCGACCAATTGGGTCAACTCGGAGCGCCTCCAGAAGAAATCGATGCTCTGCGTATGAACTGTATGCGTCCTGAAGCACTACCAAGCGTTGCTGTAGAGACACGACGATTGATTCGCATTGCACTCGATGACATTTACCTTGAAGCCGATCAAAGAGATGCTGGTGAAGCGATTGCTCTTGAACAGACTGCAGGAGTCCTTGAAGAACTTCTTACTCAAATTGATGCATCAGGATTGACGAAAGGTGTACCAAGAGGTTCTATGTGGGATTTCCAACGAGACGGTTACCTTCCGTTTGAAAGAACTGCAATACCAGTTGGTCAAAGAACACCTGTCATGGATGATATGATTCAACACATTCAGCCTACGTTAGTCCTCGATGGAAGTGTATCGCTTGATGCCGAGCCTGCTCCAGAAGTTGTCACTGAAGGCGGATGGGAAGAGATGCCTGCTCCTGTTGATGAGGAAATGCCTGTTGATGAGGAACACGTTCCCGAAGTTCGACGTCCGATCGAAGAAGACAGAGTTGACCTTGAAGCTGAATTAGCACGTCTTGATGCTGAGCGAAATGTGCGTGGGGCAAAGAAACCTGAAGTAAAGGTTGACCCTCACCTTGCTGCGCTCGAAAATCAACTTTCAGAGTTGGATTTTTGAGGTGATGAGATGAACGATACTCTTCTTGGTAGAAACGAAACAATAGGTTCAACATATCCCATGTGGCTTGACCGGGTCATATTCATTCTTGCAATCGTTGGATTTGTTTTCCTCAATCAATACGTGTGGGAAGCGATTAGTTCAACCTGGCTCCAATGGGTTGCATCGGTCGGGTTAGCAATTTTCTTGCTCATCATGACTGAAGTAAGTGGAAGAATCATCCAAATGCTTCGAGCAAATGCTTGATTAGAATTTCTTTTCTTCGACTGGTTCTTGTGTCTTATTTCCTAAAGACTCTATCAAGCCCCAGACTCTCTCCCAAGGGATGAAGAATCGCATTAATGCAACTAGGCTCAAGAAGAGAAGCGCAGATATGACCAATCCATAGGTTAGAGACAGTTCAATAGATTCTGAGACTTGAGCAGCCCATTGGCTACCAGTGGATGAACTCACTATCTCAAGAAGAACACTGTGGAACCCAAGAGCGATCATCGTCATTAGCCCAGTAACCGTTAGGAAGCCTGCCGTATGTCGTAAATGACCATTGAGAACATTGTCCATTTGTTTGACATATTCGGGATCTCTCTTGCAAGATTCAGGCAATCTGTAAGCGTATTCGAGATAACGGATGACGCCGAAACCTGATTCTTGGAAGACCATGATTAAGACAGCGATGAGAATCAATGAGAGTTGCTCAGGCGTTACCAGATCAAATCCAAATATACCTATCGTCGGATCACTAACTTGTGTTTCAAGCGTTTTTAGATTCGCTCCCCAATCACCTAACTGACTCTTAATCAGTGGGAAAGTAAGGATTGCGTGTATGCCAAGGAAAAGGAGAGTAAATCCAATCGCCCAACCAATTGAACGTCTTGATAGCCCCCAGATACCACGTGTGCCCATAATAACAGGCAAGAGGTAAACAAAGAGAATCATAAGAGAGAGAATCATCAAAAGAGGCCATTCAAGTGTCTGTAGTTCACCTTCGGAAGGAGCTCTGAAATCAAGTGAGAAAATCATTGAGGGAACCCATGTCAAAAGAAGACGACCGACCAGAGAGGTCATGAGCAGAATGATGAAGCCGAGTTTGATTCTTTGCTGGAGTTTTGGTGATTGGAAGGCCATTAATGCCATTGAACCACCAAGAAGAAGTCCCAGAATAATTGGAACATAGAATCGAGCAAGCCCTTGTCTACCTTCTCCAGTAATCCAGTCCCCAATTGGAACTTCACCAACAAGAGATTCCAGCGTTTCAAAGACCATTGTGTGGTCAATACTGTTGACCACATAGGTTGAAACAACCTCAAGGTACATCCAAACAAGAGCAATTGTTGCTACAACTTGCAGCGTGATAATTTGCCACTGCTTCCTCAGCATCTTCAGATGAAGCGTACGTGGACGTCCACCAAGAAGGGAGACATCACTCTGAGGATCTACTTCACCTGCCATCTAGAATCCCCTCACTTGCATAATAGCTTGAGACAAATCCATGTCTGGCATCCAATCAATAACCTGTGCCCCTGAACCTGCAAGAGTTGTCAAACGGTTTTGACGCTCAAGTTTGAGAACTTCATAGGACATACGAGGAATACGAGAAACAAGGCGCTCGAAATCAATACTCGATGGCGACAATACAGTCACTTCGTGACCTCGTCCGACAAGGTCTCGAACTGCAGCAGGGACTGTTCCGTCACCTTCGCATGACGAGATAACGAAGACTGGGCTGCCTCGACTGAATCTGCCACTCAGTGAATTGGTGACCGCTTGCAATGGCATACTTCCTTCTGGTTTTACTCCTGCAAGGGAACTGAGGATTTTGAAATACTGCTTATCTCCGGTATCAGGAGGAAGATAGGACAAACCATCGCCATAGATGCTTAATGCAACGCTATCACGTCGCTTAAGGAAGAATGCTGCAAGACTGGCTGCACTTACTGTTCCCATTTCAAGTGGATTCTTTAATACAGTTCCAATTCGTGAAACATCTCTCGAGTCGAGAAGAATATAGAGATCAGTAACTGCATCTCGACACTTTTCATTAACCATTAAATCTCCAGTCCGAGCGAATGCTTTCCAATTGATGTTTTTGAATGGATCTCCTGGAACGTATTCTCTCAATGAATAGAATTCAGAACCTTGCCCAGGCGTTCTCAGAGTTGTTGCTCCAGTATACATCTTTGGGGTACGTGAACGGAGGAATGCTTCCTCTACTTCCTTGATTTGAGGGAAGATGACAAGGTCTGAATGGTGATCCACATACATGTCTTCTACGCCCAAATTGAAGGTGTTTCGAACACGCAGTGAGACGGGTCCAATCGAGTAATGACCTCGGAGTGGACATCGCAGGACGTAACGGATTCGTGCACTTTCACCTGGTTTGAGGTTGAGGCGCATCTGGTTTAGTCCGCTTCGAAGTTTCATTTCGTGAGGAATGTTATCATAGACATCGAGTAATTGAGTGCGTCTATTACTACGGTTGGTAACTAGGAGCTCGACATACAAATCATCGCCTTTGTACAAGTTATCTGCTGAAAGTGTACGTTGTACTTCGATATCACCATGACCAGATACCCACGAATTCACAACGATGAATGTTATGAGAGCAAGACCAAGAATCATCATTTGATTATTGGTGATCATCATCCCAATGAGGATGAGGGCAATACCACCGGTGAAGGTGAATGCTGCTTTACGAGTCCACATAGTGCTCACCTACGCCCCCAAGCTTTGATTCGCTTTACAAGGGCAACGGATTGTTCAAGAGAGTATTTACCCGGCTCTATCGCAAATTTAGCGAGAACTGGATCTTCGATTAAACCCACCAATTCCTTGGCGGACATAGCGTGGAATTCGTCTCTCGTCAACCCATTTTGATTACGAACCTTAGAGAGGAATACCTGCCGTATTTTCTCAGTTTTCGCATAATAGGTGTATCTGTTTGCATCTCCAAATCCGTAGTAAATAATGCTGAAAATATGTCGCCATGGTTCAGGGTCTCGCTTCTTGAGAAGTACACCTTCAAAGGTGATGAAGAGAACAACAAACAGAGCGAGCATTGCAAGCCCTTCACCAGTGAAATAGACCAAAAGGAAGTACACTGTGTTGTAGGAATCCGCTAAGAGAGCATTTTGAGGGTGACGGCTTTCATCGAAGATAACCATTGCATTCTCAGCAGGTTGTCCTG
>CALBJF010000086.1 GCA_937892665.1 uncultured euryarchaeote
CGCGCTGATGCTGTTCCAAGAATATGTAATTCCATCATGAGCATTCTTCCTTAAGCGCGCGATATTGGTGTTTCTGGGAACCATCGAAGCACAACGATGTCATTGATCGAGCGTACCCAACGCCAAGGTATTGCAACATGGATTGAGTCTGTGACGAGTTCTGGAGGCGTGTCTCGGACGAACAAATGCGTACACGTCATCGTCGAATGCTCGATAACTGTGTCGTGAACCACACCAAGAAAACGACCGTCTGGGAGGTAAACCTGCAGACCTGTTACTTCTGTTAAACTACGTTGACCTTTACCCATTTGTCGCCCTCCTGTGTTGGGGGAAGCAGAACAAGGACATCAAACAAACGCTTGATTTCACTTGCCACGGTTGAGGTTTGCCTTCAGAGAAGGACGCAACTTTTCTGCACCCTTACCCTTGTTGAAGAGACCACGTCCACGCTTTCCTGCGGATGTCTTTCCACGGTAAGCACGGCCACGATGGCTCATGTTACCATTTGCTTGGCAGAAGACGCCGAGTTGCTTATCCTTGATGATAGCAGGGTGGTGTGTGTCGATCATGATAACTTCGAAGAACTTGTGTTTTCCATCTTCTCCAACCCAGTATGAGTTGAGAACTTCGAGGTTAGGGAAATGGCGTCCAACACGTTCTTCAGCAATTCGCTTTGTGTTCTTTGCCATTGTGATTTTGGAGATACCAGCCTTGGATGGCTTACGCTTCATGTGAATCTTACCCTTGCGCAGACCACCACGTCGAACACGAGTTCGAATGATAACTACACCTTGCTTAGCTTTGTATCCAAGACGGCGAGCAGCGTCGAGACGTGTCGGACGCTCGATTTTGCAGTTGACAGGTTCGCGGCGCCACTGGGCCATGCGGGTCTGTCGAAACATGTGCGGGAGAGCCTCTTTAGGCTTCTTCCAGGTTTCTCTTACGTAATGATGTAGTCCTTTTGCCATAGTATCAACTCAATGGAAGCAAGTTGCCGACTTTACACCCCTTTATGAGTCTGTCCATTCTAATCAGTTCAGAGAATTGATGAAAAACGCGACACACTTACTTGTTTTGTAGAAAATTAACCAAGCGAATCCATGGTTGTAAGTTCAAGCCCTTCAGCGACGATTGATCGCCATCCGCCCCACAACGAATATGCGTTCTCGTAGCCCATGTCTTGCAGGGACTGAGCTGCGATTGCTGAACGGAAACCACCACCGCAGTAGAGTACAATTCGGTCAGATGTATCGAATGGGTACTTCTCGATGTCGCGTTCAAGCACACCTTTGCTGAGGTGTATTGCTCCTTTCATG
>CALBJF010000087.1 GCA_937892665.1 uncultured euryarchaeote
TGTAGGTTCCTCAACAACCGTTTCAACGACTTCCTCGATTGGTTCCTCAACTGGTAGTTCTTCGATGATCTGTGCCACGATTGGCTCCTTCCACTTCTGTTCAGCCGCATCGAAAGCTTTCATCATCGCCTTTGTTGATTTTCTACTCACAGTCATGTCACACAAGGTTGCATGTTCCTGAGAACTTAGTCCCAGAGAGAGGGATATAGCAAAATTATTCGGGTCGCCTATCACAGAATCCTCTCTGCTCAAAGCGGATAGAAGTGGTAAAAATTCACGGCGTACAGTCGATTTACTTGTTTTTGACATGTCAGAAAGATGTGAAATGATGGCAGGTCGTGTCCAAGAACCTGAACGGCGTAAATAATGAGGGTAACTTGCGTAAACACGTCCTTGGAGTGGTTTGGAATTAGCAACACTCGCAGAAAGAGAAGAGAGATGAAGCGTCCAATACGAGGAATGATGAGCAAGATCACGATACCGACTTTCAACCGATTTGTCTGCAATAATAAGAGCCTTTGAACCTTTTTCAATCGAATCATTGCCAAAAAGTGAAGAATTATTCCAGTGAACCCAATTCATCAGATCAGATGGTTGTTTATCGATTGTTCTACCGAGTTGAACTGCTTCCACAGCAGTACGGGAACGATACAAATTTTCCATTCCAGGAAAGACTTCTGTCGTTACATCTCGAACCCCGGCCTCAAGATGCTCAGCCACTTGAGACTTTGTCAACGAAGATACGGAACCTGTTGATAGAACTTGTAAATCTCTGACTAGTGCCCTTAAGTCTCCATGATTGCCTTCAATTAATGACTCAATAGCATCTTGGGTAAAATCAATGTTCTCTTCTCGAAGAACTCTCCGGGCAATGCGACGTAAAGCTTCATTTGAAACACGATCAAAATTGACTGTTACAAGATGTTTAGAAAAACGATCTTTGGTATTCCGCCATGTTGAAGACGATCGACCCCACAGACCCATGATATCATTACATGCTAAAATGACTGGTTGTTTCGTGACTTCAAGGAGTCGTAATAATTCTGCTTTCCCTCCGGAATCCCCCGATAGTTGAGGTGAATCCTCTCCTTCTAGTTCTTTGCGAATACGCTCTTCACTGACTGCACGTAATCCGCCTCCGATATGATCTACCTCATCAAGGAGAATGAGAGTTCTTTGTTGAGGTTTGTTGGGGTCATGAAAAAGAGAGCGATGTGTTGACCCTTGAGTTGCTGCTTTTCGAATGGCGACTGCATTTCTGGAATCACTCGCATTGAGTTCAATGACTGTCCATCCCATGTCATGTGCAATTGCGCGAGCCACAGTTGTTTTACCCACACCGGGTGGGCCAACAAGTAGTATTCCTTTCTTCTTCGGGTTGCCTGCAATCCATCCATCAAGCCATTCTCGAATGTGACGTCGTTGAATTTCGTTTCCTTCCAATTGATGTTCGGACATCGGACGATGGCGTTCAGTCCAGTCTGAAGCACCGCTCATATCTACTCACTATATCGGCGGTTCTTGAAGGTGCTTCTTCTATTCAAAGAAACGGTAATTCATCAATTGAAATCCTTACTTGTGAACCATCATCTCGTGTACGCATTGTAACTGTGTTGTCTTCAAGCGATTGATGATCTACAGTGATACAAAGCGGAACGCCTATTTCGTCGGCTCTAGCATAACGCTTACCAATTGAACCACTTGAGTCATACATTGAAACAAGATTCGG
>CALBJF010000088.1 GCA_937892665.1 uncultured euryarchaeote
TGATGCAATTGTACGATTCAGATTCTTGGATGGCAGCGACGGTTCACAAACACTCGAATTGACTGCAACTTCAGTCAACGAGCCTTCGATCTCAGAAACAGGAGAAGCGACTTATCTCGTAGGCCGGCAAGGGACTATCGACTTGGTACCACCTCCGTTCATCGAAGTGTCTGAATCTAACCTTGTCTACACAATGGATATCGAAGTGAAGAACAAACTCAACCCTGCAGTTTCACCTTCTCAAACAATCTCCATGGATAAAGTGGACGGAAACTGGTCAAGTTTTATCAGTGTTCGAATCAACAATAACGATCGTAGTTTTTCACTCCCATCGGATCAATCAAGAATCGTTACCATTGAAATTACAGTCACAGAGGCTACACTCATCAATTTGCCCGAGGATTTCATGCTCGTAGACTTCTCGATCTATGCAACTTCCCTCACAGTTGCAGACTCACCAACAACAAGTCTGCAAGTAAAACTCATCAAACAATCAGCAAACAGTGGTGATGGCGATGGAGCATCGTCAGAAGATGACGGAGAGTTTGTCAAAACAATCGTTCTATGGTCTGGATTCTTAATCGTTATCTGTACACTTGGTTTCATCACATTCAAGATTGTTACAACAGTTGAGAAAGACGATGATATGGATGACTGGGACGATCTGATGTACGAAGATTCCCTTACCGCAACATATGGTGCAGTCGCTGCTGCTCCAACAGTTCCAATGTCGCCGCCACCGGCTCCGAGCGCTCCAATCGAGGAGGCGCCACCGGCTCCTACAGTGGCTTCAGGGGCTCCTCCGATTCCAGCTGAAGGATTGCCGGCTGGTTGGTCGAATGAGCAATGGAATGCTTACGGCCAACAGTACCTTGATGGTAAAATGTAGTTGGAAGGTCTGTCGCAGGGTTCAAAACCCACAGCACCCCGCCTTGAACCGTAGGTGATACAATGTATGGTAACGGACAAGCACCAATCTTCATTCTAAAAGAAGGAACTCAACGTACTCGTGGGCGTAGTGCTCAATCAAATAACATCGCAGCAGCAAAGGCTGTTGCAGACTCAGTACGCTCAACTCTTGGTCCAAAAGGAATGGACAAAATGCTCGTTGATTCAATGGGTGACGTCGTTATCACAAACGATGGCGCAACAATTCTGAAAGAAATGGATATCGAACATCCTGCTGCTAAGATGATTATTGAAGTTGCTAAAACACAAGAACAACATTGCTACGATGGTACAACTTCTGCGGTCGTTCTTTCTGGCGAACTTCTCAAGCGCTCAGAAGATCTTATCGAACAAAATGTCCATCCAACAGTTATCTGTGAAGGATTTAGACTTGCAGCTGAAAAAGCAATTTCTCTTCTCGACAGTCATGGAATCCCAACCAATGACAATGATGCAGTTCTTCTTGAAGTTGCAAAGACCGCTCTTACCGGCAAATCTGCTGGAGCAGTAAAGGCGTTCATGGCGGACATTTGTGTTCGTGCAGTCAACGCTGTTGGTGTTGTTGATGAAGGTGAGCGAATTGTTGACCTTGGTGATATCAAAGTCGAAAAGCGTCAAGGTGGATCCATCAAGGATTCAACATTAATTGATGGAATTCTACTCGACAAGGAAAGAGTGCATGCAGGTATGCCAAGAAGCATCAATGATGCACGAATTGCCCTGATAAATTCAGCAGTTGAAGT
The DNA here is from genome assembly GCA_937892665.1 of uncultured euryarchaeote. GTDB lineage: Archaea > Thermoplasmatota > Poseidoniia > Poseidoniales > Poseidoniaceae > MGIIa-L2. The sequence goes on from CALBJF010000088.1 coordinate 1,692, forward strand.
AAAGAAGACCGAAGTGGATGCTAAGATTCAGATTACTGATCCAAATCAACTCGCTTCCTTCCTAGCAGAGGAAGAGAACTACATCCGTGGTCTCGTGGATAAAATCACAGCATCTGGTGCAAATGTCCTTATTTGCCAGAAAGGTATCGATGAACTTGCTCAGCATTATCTTTCAAAGGCAGGCGTCTTTACAATTCGACGTGCCAAGAAATCCGATATGGAAGCTCTTTCAAAGGCTACAGGTGCTCAAATTGTCACAAACATGGATGACCTTTCTGCTGAAGACTTAGGCCATGCCGCTCGTGTCGAAGAACGAAAGATTGGCGAAAGCGACATGACATTCGTAACAGGTTGCCCTGAAGCAAAATCCGTTTCAGTCCTCCTTAGAGGTGGGACTGAACACGTCGTTGACGAAATCCGCCGAGCATTCGACGATGCTGTTGGCGTTGTCTCTGTGGCTTGGGAAGATGGAGCAGTTCTCACTGGTGGCGGCAGCGTTCTTGCAGCTCTAAGCAGAGATCTTCGTACCTATGCGGAAACAATTGGTGGAAGAGAACAAATGGCGATAGAAGCATTTGCTTCTGCTCTTGAAATTATTCCACGAACACTTGCTGAAAACGCAGGTCTCGATCCAGTTACAACGCTTATTGCTCTTCGCAAAGCACATGCCGATGGCGCATCTCACGCAGGTATCAACGTCTATGAAGGCGGTGTTGTCGACATGAAGGATGGAAACGTGTTGGAGCCATTGCGAGTTGTGGAACAAGCAATTCAATCTGCTACTGAGACTGCAATTATGATTCTACGTATCGACGACGTCATCTCTTCCAAGGGTGTCAGCATGGCTGATGGATTTGGCGGCGACGGCGACTTCCACATGTGAGCAGCCTCTATTACAGAGGCTTGAAAATACCCGTGGTCGGGTGGCAAGGTTGAAATGCCCATGTCAGGTGGCATAATTGTCTGCGAAGCGGACGCTTTGAGGGTCGAAAATGACAGTCGTTGCAAAGGTATGGATTGATGAAGACTGCATTACGTGTGACGCATGTCAAGACATCTGCCCAGAAGTGTTTGAAGTAAACGATGAAACCTCGCAAATTCTTGCTGCAGTTCGCCTCGATGGCGGATTCGATAGAAACGAAGGCAAGAGCCCACTTACAGGGGATTTGGGCGCTCAATATGCAGATATTATCCTCGAAGCCGCAGAAGCATGTCCTGTCGAAGTCATCAAGTTCGAACTTGTCTCAGATGGCGTTGAAACCGAAGTAGTGGCTGAAGCCCCAGCCGTAGAAGTCGCTGTTGCACCTGCCGCAGCAATTGCAGTTGGAGGCTCGGCTTCTGACGAATTAACTGCAGTCCTTGGAGGAGATCGCTCATTGACGATCCTTTTCGGTTCACAAACAGGAAACGCAGCAGGTCTTGCAGAAAAGACAGCGAAACTTGCAACTAATTACGGCCTGAATGCAAACGTTGTCGATATGGACGGATACAATAAGGCGAATTTTGCATCTATCAAGCGCCTTCTCATCATTACTTCAACATGGGGTGAAGGAGAGATGCCTGACAACGCAGAAGACCTTTGGCAGTCTGTTCAATCAGATGTGCCTAGCCTGCCAGCCATGCACTATTCAGTATGTGCAATTGGCGATACGTCTTACGATGAGTTCTGCAAAGCAGGAACTGATTGGGATGACAAATTATCTAGCCTTGGCGCACACAGTGTACAACCTATACAGATGTGTGATGTCGATTTTGATGAACCTTGGACACAATGGGTTCTTGAAACACTGCCTCGAATCGCCTGTGTCGATGACTCAGGAACACTTCAACTCGAACTTATTGATGAAATGTCAGCTTACGGAACCTCAGACGATGATGATGTTGTCGAAGGGGACTTTGCACCAGGGCATGTTGATCATTCCGATATCCAAGTTGAACTGGAACTCTTCCGCTATTGCCCATCGCAAGGCGAAAATGGGTGGGACGTCATTGCGACAACAGTCCCTGCCTCTGCATCATTGGAAGACCTCTTCATCAATTTCCAACGAGATGTTGATGGAAGTTTCG
>CALBJF010000089.1 GCA_937892665.1 uncultured euryarchaeote
CGAAGGCTACAGTGTCACCACCAGCCATTTGACCCCATGTTTGAGCATAGAATTGACTCGAAATGTATTCTCCAGAAAAGAAGGTTTTCCTACAGATAAAAATTTGATATGCTTGAGTCATACCATTATCAAGTTGGCCAAGAGCACCACATTGTTGGCTTGTAGAAGCAAAACTGCTGACAAGTCGGTCATGTGCCCCAGAAGGATATTCTGCCCCTGGATTTGAATGACGCCAGTGGTCGGTGCCAACTGGGCCACCAGTATCAGTTTGCCAACTACCAACAGCAGTTGCATCGCCACCACTTGCTGGATATCGTCCTGAAAGAAATGTAGACGAGGCGGATGGTATGTTTGGCCCGTCAAAGGAATCCTTCATGATAGCAACTGGAACTGTTTGTTCGAGAACATCGTTCTCATTTCGATCATCACCAGAATAGAACACACTTGCTCGGATGATGAGACCTCCTGTCAAATCATTCGTTGTCGTGTTGAGGATGGAATGAGCAATCGTTGGCATCCAAGTATAGGAACCAGTCTTTATCTGACCGGCAACCATTTCATCTGTTGTCCAAGAATAAGACTCTATTACGAATCCTATTGGATGAACAATATCTATGGTTCCAGTTACAGTTCGCCCGATTTGACTTGCACCAAGTCGTTTGATTTCTACGTTAATTTCGATTTCATCGCCTACGACGATGTAATCGATTGTACTTTGATCGGATTGAACCCAAGTGTTTGCCTCGTTCGAAGTGTTTCCAACAGTGATTCGGAATAACTGGAAATCGTCATTTGAACCGCCACGGCCAGAGGTGGCTTCAGCAGAATCCATAACCAGCATTGAAGCGGTTTGGGACAACATCAGAGTAATCAAAATCAAAGGAATACTACGGCGCATAGTTATCAACATGCTTCCGACTCATTGACAACATATGAAGATGGCCGTTGTTTGTTCTCTCGAATTAAGAGCGATGTTCATCTGAAATCAAACCACTAATGGTGGGTTGGTCGAATGGAGGTGTAGATTCACTGTCACTCGAGAGAAGATTATTATCAAAATCTGGTAAATCGAGAGGCACATCGTTAGGTAAAGAAGGGAGTGAAGGGGCAGAAACGCTCGAAACAGCATCAACTGTAGAAGGTGTTGCTGATGCCATTGCCGATAATCCTGCAGCTGCGTCTTGGCCTCGTGACGCAACTCCTGCAGCAGCAGCAACTGCCAATGTAGCAGTGGTTGTAACGGCTGCTGCCGTCACTTTCCCAAGCAATCCAAAATCAGGAGAATCCATTGAATCATATCGTGAAACAACATCATCCTTCGGTTTCAACCATTCTGGAGGGCTTCCTGAGCCACCTCCTAGAACCGCTAAGGTTGTAAATGCTGCAAGTGGCATGACTGCAAGAGCAGTTAGTAAATCAAGGAAACTTGTTTCAGGAACAACTGCATCTCCGAGAACGGATTGGAACACATTCGCTTCGAATGTGATCGTCATCTCAACATCATGCCCCATCCACCCCATAACGACGAGACTAGCAAAGCGTCCCATGAGCCAAAGGACAAGAATTGGGGCAAGCCATGATAATTTTGTCATCGAAATTAACCACCTGCGAGTGAATGTTGCTACACCGACGTATCTCCTGCAGAATTTAGGGAATGAGCGCAAGGCGAACATGAGTCCAATGACATAGAGAAGAATGGCAAGTTCAAGTCGGCGATCGAGCCCTACAACCGATTCTGGTACCATCATAACCAACGTAAGTGGTACGGTTACCAGCATTATTTGGAATGGAACCGCAAGCAAGAGTAGCCCCCCATGCGTAGAGATAAGCGAGTGACCCCGCATCATCCTTTGATTGACGAGTGTTGAAAGAGCCCCGTGCGGAGAGCCTGCAAAACCTTCTCGCGACCTGCGAAGGCTCGAGGCAGAACGCCCTCCTCTCGAAAGACCCAACGATGCACGCCATCCACCTCGTTCAACAACCCAAAGTGGCCGATATCCTCCCATTAGCAATGCCAAACAAAGAGCAAGCATACCATAGGCTAGCGATGCCATAACAATCCAAGGGACCATTTCTTGTTGAAAGGAGACTGTTAGGTTGCGGTCACTCATATCGATTAAGAAGAGGTATGTGATGGAAAAAGCGGCCATTGGCGTTAAGAAAATTTGGCAAAAAACAACCAATGTCAACCAGATTCGAGCGGTGAGGGGCCCTCTGTCACTTTTGCGCCCCATACAACGGATTGAATCCATTGCTTAGACAAAGGTTCCCATTGATTTAATCCAAAAAGGACTACTTTTCAGATGGTTCTGTCATTACCATTGGACGGCCTTCACTAATCCACAATCGTAGCCAACCGCGGAAAAACCCATCTTTTCGATTTCTGCCTAAATCTGGACGTGGAATGGCTTCTAATTTCTCTGAACAAGAAGCACAGCGAATATCTTCAACTCTCCATTCAGGCGAGGGTGAAGAGCAGCACGAATCATCAGAATCACATTTGTTCATAACCAACTGAAGATTTTGAGCCATCTCAAGAGTGCACGGCAATGTTGGACCTCCAAGCAGTGATTGAGCCCTTGAGAGAATAGTCCAACCACTTGCTAGAAACATCCCGTATCCCATAGGGGCTTGTCCGCCCACGAGGCACATGTATCCAATCAGCAAAGGAAGCAGTGTTGTCCATGTACCTAATCGATGAAATCTGCGCATATGGAGTACCCTTTGAGTCAAGTGAGGAGAAAGCGGAATTGGATGCGGATGTTCTGGAAATCGTTTATTGAACCCTGGACGGCGACTTAGAACCATAAATGGAACCCTGGGTATCAAGTGACCAATGAGAAATCCACCCATGAAATATGAGATAGGTTCGATCATACATGCTCACCTTCATTTTGACAACAAGCGATTCAAAGTTCCTTCAACAATATCCATTCCCTTCGAAATATCTTCTTGAGAGATGGTGAAAGCGAATCGAAGATGTCCTTCTCCCGATGGGCCAAAGGCCGTGCCTGGTGAACAAAGAACGCCGTCTTGTAGCAATTCCATTGCAAGTTCTTCACTCGTAAAACCGGGGACTGTTACCTTAGGGAACACATAGATCGAACCCTTTGGCCGATGGCATTCAACACCAGGCATGGAGTTTAACCGGTCAACAATAAGATTGCAGCGTGCATGAAACTCTTTTGAGAGAATATCAGGGTAGTCCGAAGCATGCTCCATGGCCGCTAAAACCGCATGTTGCATAGCATCATTCGAACAGGCTGTGATGTAATATTGCACTTTTGTGACCTGCTTCATAGCTTCTAGATTAGAAGAGAGAATGTAGCCAATCCTCCATCCAGTCATTGCAAACGTTTTCGAAAAAGAGTTGATGAGCATAACTCTGTCATAATCAGTACCAAAGAAAGAAACATGCTCAGAATCAAAAACGATTCGATCATAGACTTCATCGGTAAGAATCCACAGGTTATGTCGCTTAGCGAACGCAAGGAGGTCATCACGTTGCTTGATACTAAGCGTTCCTCCCGTAGGGTTCGAAGGGAAATTATACAGAATTGCTACTGTGTCCTCATCAACAAGTTGCTCCAAATCCTCGATGGATGGAACAAATGAATTGTCAAAAAGACACGGGTAATACTTACTTTCACCACCGCACAAGGTCACATCAGGACCATAAAGCGGGAAATATGGTTCGGGCAACAATACATTCTTTCCAGGATCGACAAGAGTCAGAAAGAGATTCAAGAGTGCATT
>CALBJF010000090.1 GCA_937892665.1 uncultured euryarchaeote
CCAGGCATTGTTTCCTAGACCTGAAACCTTCGTAAAACATGGTGTATCTTCGCCAGCGTTACAAGGCTTGTCAGTTACACGCAGAACTGGAACGAAGAGCGTCTCTCCGTTCGTATCGAAGGATTCTGGGAACGACCAAGTTAATTGGAATCTCGCACGGATTAGGAGTTGGCTTGCATTTCCTTCGAATGTAGAAATTTCAGAATACAGATTCGATACTGCAATGAATTCTCCACCAGATTCCAAGTGAGCCTTTGGCATTCCATTTTCATCTTCTTGAAGCTGGATGAATATTGAAGTCTCCTCATCATTTACATCTTGGCCAAGTGCAAATTGAACAAATTGAATATCATCCCATCCGTTCCTATCAGAGAGAACAACCTGTGCGGTGTACATCACTCCAGGATGAAGCGGTTCTTCGTCATCATGGCCGACGATACTTGAATTTGTCAAATCGACTTCTGGTTCAAATTCTTGACGTATTTGATACGTTGAAAGGTCAGCACCCCAACTTGGCATTACCTGTCCAGGAGCATAGCCACACACTTGCGGAGTAGGTGGACAAACTGGGCCACCTCCCATAGCGACCTGGTTGTTTTGCCCATCCTTACCTGTAACGAACAAGGAGACTAACTGTCCATGGACCAACATTGAATCATCAATGAGGCCACTGAAGATGTTCAATCCTCCAGAAATTGTTTCAGGAGAAGACAATGTTTTCTCGGTGTATTCGTCTTCCTGAGGCAAACCATCAAAATTGAAATCATGGCAACCCAAAGCGACTGTTGATTTACATCCAATCCAATAATGAAGACTAATTTGCGTCGGAGGATCTACGCTATCTTGGATGTTGACGGTTATACTTTGACCGCCTGGTGCAGGAGGTCCTACATGGCGTTCTTGTCCATCAAACGGCAGAGCACTAAGGACCAAGGGAGAATTTCCATCAAGAACCAAACGTATTGTGTTGTATCCTGGATTTGAATATTCAGACCCATTTGGAAGGTTAATCGCTTCAACATAGAAAATCATTCCACCCGGAGTGGATTCAATTGGAGATTCAAAGGTCAAATTGTAAGAGCCAAAACTTGGATTCGATTCCTGAGCAAGTACGACTGGTTGACCTATTGGGTCACCATCATAGGTCACATTCTGTCCAAGAACACGTAGTTCAAACTCGCCTGCCAGCGGAGACAATTGGGAAGACTGGAAATGAATTTTTCCAAGGAAGGAAATATTTTGCCCTCCGCGTACCCAATCTTGCGTAAACAGTTGCCGCCCATCTTCATCGAACACTTGCATTCCATCGAGTTGAATATCGTTTTCTACACGAAGTTCCATCTTTTCAGTATCCCAGTTGGACACAGCAGTTCCGAAGGAATCCTTGACTGTAAGAATAGCTTCAGTGGATTGTTCATCATCCCAAGACCAATCAACTGTGACAGGGATGCGAATGGTTCTAACATCATTGCTATCGATGGATGAAGTGCAATTGGAAACATCGAAGTGAACGATTCCATCCGCATCATTAAGTGAACTGCAGGTATCTCCTTGTTGCCACTTGAATGATGGGTTTTGCCCATGGGAATTATTGAGTGCTGCAATGACTTCAGTAACGTAATTCACCTCATCACCGTGTGCAACTTTAATGATTAAATTCCGAGCAATCCCATCAGGAGCAGCCATGCCCCCTTCGAAAACCGCATTGATTGCATGTGTGTTCATCTTGTAGGACACATCGATATTGGTTATTTTCACACGTCCAGAGGTCTGTGCTTTGATTGCGAGTGGCACTTCAACAAATCCTTCACCATTATCAGGAATGAAGTCGTTGAAAGCATCCACAAGCGTTGGTTGGAATTCCACATCTTGACCAACAACCGAGTCATCGTTAACGTTGATCGATGATTCATTGAGGAAAAGAATACTCTTCCA
>CALBJF010000091.1 GCA_937892665.1 uncultured euryarchaeote
CTACAGCAACCATATCTTTGTCTTTCAATAGGCGAATGGTCGAATCTTCATCGGAGCTATTCCCAACAATAAGTCCCTCATCATACGAGGCAAAACCATACTCACCGGCTATACTGACATCAGTAATAATAGATCCTGAAGGAACTCGCCATACCCATGATTCATTGTCATTACGTTCATATCCAAAACCACCTGACCCCCAATGCCAAATCACATCTTCTTCTGAAACGACATGATTCACATCCCCATCAGCAAGCGTTAGTAATTCTGAACCGTTTGCTTTCAAACTAATCAACGGTACCTGTAACACCTCCAAGAGAGAGGAGTCTTCCATCAAATCACTTTGATTCTGTTTAATGGAACGAACAAGAGAAGCCTGTATCCGCCCCAACCCTTGCGAAGAGGCAATGGTGAAGGAATCGCTTCCATCATCGGTCAAGAACTGCAAACCAGAATCTTCTGCCTTAATGGTTTGGTTCAGGGCCAGTTCTAACTGCTCAATCAAGGGCGAATATCCAGTTCTAGTTTCTTCAATACCCTTGATCGACAAACGGATTGTGGTTACATTTTCACCGGCTTTTTGCAATGTTTGAGCAGTTTGTAAATCAGTAAATATTGCAGGAGCGGTTGTTCCAGCAAGTTGTCCTTGATTTGCCATGGAAACGACATCATGAACAAAAAAGAATTGTTTTGTACGTTCAATACCTTCATCCGAACGAACAAACCAACCCAGTTCAATCTCATCGCCTTCAGCAACCTCGAGTTCGTCAGCAAGTGCCTGGTTAATGACCACGATTGATCGATTTGAGAACCGGCTCGCCTCTTCAAGTTCAAACCATGTTAAGCCATTTGAGGAAGACCCAATGAGAGCATTTTCTTGATGTTCTAAGGCAAACCAAGGAACATTAGGTTCAGCAATTCCTTCACTCGTTTCGACGGATGCTGTTGCGATTCTACCAGCCTGAATAGAATCAACTGCATCAACATCCTGACTTCGTAGTTCATCAACAATGGATGAAGGAATCTCAACAACCTGCCCTATTGTGGAATCATATCCAGAGATTACGATATCAGTAGAGCCCCATGCTGCTTCAACTTCTTTTCGCACTGTCTCGTCTAAAGAATCACCAACGATGAGAGAGGAACTTATTATCGCAGAACCAATCATCAATCCTGCCATGAGAAGGGCTGCTTGACGTTGACGACGACGTATTTGTTGCCAAGCGAGTTTGAACACGAGAAGTCTTCTAGGACTGAGTAAGGCTTGTACTCCGAGCAGGCTCAATATCCCAAACATAGCGCTTCCAACAAAGACCGTCGATGAACCAAGACCAAGCCATTCAAGAATAAAATGCAACAAGATGGAATCTAAGATTGGAACGATTATGATGATGATTCGACTCTTTAGAGAACAATCATGGCGAAGCCCAATTGCTGCTATCGTCGCCAGAAGTGCTATGGCGAAACCCAGAAGCAGCAGAGCAATCAACTTCATTCCTCCTCAGATGTTTGACGGAATTTCCCATCTGCCATCTGAAGAATACGGTCGCATTGTTCTGCAATCGAATGGTCGTGAGTTACAATGAGAAATGTCGTATTGCCTAATTTACACAGCGTTCGTAGCAACCCAAGTATTGATTCCGATGTCTCGGTATCGAGATTCCCAGTTGGTTCATCGCAGAGGACAATCGCTGGGCGATGAACAACAGCCCGTGCTACAGCAACACGCTGCTGTTGACCTCCAGACAATTCTGCTGGCCGGTGATGTAAGCGATCGCCTAGGCCTACTGCAGTGAGAGCCTTTGACGCTTCGTCCCTTGCTTCAAGGGAAGTTTTGCCTTGAAGTAGAAGAGGCAACTCAACGTTCTCTAAGGCGGTCATTACGGGTAAGAGATTGAATTCTTGAAAGATGAAGCCCATGTTTGAACCACGAACCCGTGTTCGGACATCATCACTGGATCCATACAGGTTCTGCCCGTTGATTTCAACTGATCCAGAAGACGGCTCATCAATTCCTGAAAGAACATTAAGCAAGGTTGTTTTTCCACAACCTGAAGGTCCCATGATAGCCACCATAGTGCCCTGTTCAACCTCGAGAGATACATCCTCAACAGCCTTGATGACGGATTCACCAGATTCGTAGAGTTTCCACAAGCCATCCGCCTTCAATGCTAACGCCATGCAAAACCTTACGGCTGCGTATTGATAAACTACCGCATGAATCCCGATGCATGACCGAAGTTGCAGGGTATGTACGCGTATTGGCGTTTGGCCCGATTGCTGAAGCTATTGGTTCAAGGACTTCCAAAATTGAGTGGCATCACGGAATGAGTATCGAAGATATTGTTCATGCTCTCGATATGCAACACTGGATTGGCCAAGGACTTGCTGTGGCCTTGAACGGAGAGAGGTGCCCTTTGGACATCCATCCACAACAAGGAGATGAAGTCGCTCTTCTCCCTCCTGTATCTGGTGGCTGAACGGTACAATTCGCCGTTAAGCGATGGTAAGCCTTGAAAGCAAGAACCTACAGGACCGTTTAGGGAATACAATGGCATTTAGTCCGGGACCACTCGAAATCGTCATCCTTTTGGCTATCTTCTTTATTCTATTTGGTGCTGAACGATTACCAAAAATGGCAAATGCTCTCGGCCGTTCAAAAGGCGAGTTTAACAAAGGACTCTCAGAAGCAACAACTGCGGCTACAATCGCTGATCTGGAAGCAGGTGGAAAAACCCCTGACCAGGTACTAATGGATCGTGCAAAAGCGGTTGGAATTGACCCTGAAGGAATGTCTGTTGATGAATTGGAAAAGAAAGTCAAGGCCCTTGAAACTCTTACCGATGAAGAGTGATTAGCCTCGCTTCAATTTCATCGGTGAACCACATCGATCACAGAGTTGAACATCGTCTTTTTTCGATTGTTTCGCATTCGGAGGTACGTCTTCTTCCGCTCTGCAACCAATGCATCGTAAAATCCATTTCCACTGCTTC
>CALBJF010000092.1 GCA_937892665.1 uncultured euryarchaeote
GAATCCACTGAGGTGAGTTCATGAGTGGCGGCGGACACAGTGATGTGAAGAACGCTATTTGGATGAGAGCTTTTCTCATGGCAGGTATGATTTTCGGTCTTGGTCTTGCATCCTATGTCGGACTAGGCGTTGTTGTTGCAGGAATGAAAGAGACTGCTTGGGACGATGAAACCGCACATTTCCACGATGCTGAGGACGCATGGAAAGATGCTGTTGCCGTTGGAACCATTGACAGTAACAATAATTCGGAACCCTTGTACATTGCAAAGGAAAGCGCACATCACCATGAAATCGAGGCTCACCTGTCTTATCTCACGTATCGTGTCTCAGGATTGACGTTACTCTTCGTTTCAATTATCTTTACAGCCTTCTTAGCCATAAGCGGAATTTTCAATTCCGCCCAAGCAGACGAAGAACATCATGATGACCACCATGGCCATGAAGAACATCATGGTTCGGCTTCACCGATTATCTTCGCCTTTGGATGTATGCTTTTCCTAATTGGATTCCCTGATTTTGCTGACGGACTGCACTCATTGATGATGGGCAGTGGTACTGACGCCATATCAGATCTCTCAGTTTCTATGATAGGTTTGACGATTATCACTCTCGGTATCGCAAACTGGTGGAGAGAAGATCTTCCATTCAAAGGATATGGCGAGCAACTCGCTACATCCGATCCATTTAACGGGCAACACATCCGTAAGGCTGGTATCTGGGTCTTCTTGATGTCTGAAGTCATGGTTTTCGCTACATTCTTTTCCGCATACCTACGTATGAGAACCGAATGGTGCACAAAGTGGGCTCTTGATGAAGGGAACTGCAAGGAAGGCGTCTCTGAAACAGTCATGACTGCTTCAGACTATCTCCGACCTGGTGGTGCAGCAGGTACTGGAGACTTCTGGACTTTGCTTCCAGGAGCAGTCAACACATTTGCCCTCATTATCTCATCTTACACCATCGTCTTAGCTCTAAAGGTCGCTAAGTCTCATGACTACAAGGTTCCATCTGGTTTCATGGGCAAAATCATGCCTGACAAGAAGAGTGCTATCCGCAACTATCTGATTGTTACTCTCGCTCTTGGTACAATGTTCATCGTACTCAAATTGGTTGAGTGGAGCCATCTGATTGCAGAAGGATTCACCATCGGAACTGAACAAGGTTCAATCTTCTACGTGGCTACTGGCGCACACGGTGTTCACGTCTTTGCGGGATTGTTGATCATGCTCTACATGATATTCAAGGCCGATACTGTCGAATGGGACGAAGAAAATGCACAAGGAATCGAGTATTTCGGTCTCTACTGGCACTTTGTTGATCTGGCTTGGGTTGTTATCTTCCCAGCATTCTATCTATACTGAGGTGAAAATATGGGAGAACACAAACTAATCATGGGCAAGGATATCTACTTCTGGAACTTCATCATATTGATGTTCTTCACTCTCTTTGAGGTTGGCGCAGTTTTCTTCGAAGAGTATCCTGGCACCAATACCCGTGTCTCTGTGTATGTTGTTTGGGGCATTCTTATCGTTGTTGGAATCATCAAAGGATTCGGCATCGGCGCTTTCTTCATGCACCTTTGGGATGACCCGAAAATATACCTTCGAGTCGCTTTGTTTCCAACCGTATTCGTTCTTTTGATGCTCTGGGGCATTGGGCTATCCAACCCTGAAGGCGTAAATGGACTTCCAGGCTGGTGCACACCTGACTGGGGAGAAGAATTCACAAGAGATCGTTGAGTTGTTAGTATGAAGCGAATTGCGTTATTTCTCATAGTCCTGCTCTTATCTGTGACCATCGTAAGCGTACCTGCCTCTGCGTTCAATGGATTCCAACTATCAACTGCAAGCGTAGGTAATTTTACGCTTACAGACCAGAACAATTCAGAGATGATGTTCTCTGATATGACGGAAGATATTGTTGTCGTCTCCTTCTTCTTCACTCGATGTACCGATGTGTGCCCAATCATTACCCAGAACTTGAAGATGGTACAACAACAGGTACCTGATGAGATTGCAGATGAAGTGGGCTTCGTCTCGGTTACCCTTGACCCTCGGCACGATACTCCTGAAGTCTTGACCGATTACATGGCTCTTCATGGCGTTGAATGGCCGCATCTTACAGGTAATAGCACAGAACTTGCTGAGGTTTGGTCTCGATTCGGCATGGCTGTTCAAGAGATTGTCACCGACCCTCATGATGACAACATGAGTGATATGGATGGTCAAATACATAACTCCAGTGTTGTGTACACAAATGAAAATGGAACAAGTCTGGAATTGATGTTCCTTCCAACTGGAATGACATTAACAACACTAGCAGCCGAGGAGGCTGGATGGTCGCTAAACACATCTGACTCCCAATTTGGAACAATGGTCAACGGAATCAACGGATACGACTCTCCTGCAGATTGGAGCTGGTGGTGGAGCTTGAAACTCTTCAATGAAACAAATGGAGAATGGGAAGATTCACCAGTCGGTATAGATTCAGTCAATGCTCTAGAAGAGCAGAATATTGCCTGGTTCTCATCGCAAGCAAATGCGTCCCTCTTGACGGCTCCTGTGGGCGATGATCCATCTGTTCAAGTGGTCTACCCTGACAACACGACTGTTTCAGCAAGCATACCGAACTTTACTGGATATCATCTCACTCAAGGTGCATTTGATGGAGCAGAAATCGATGTGAATATTTCCGACAGCAGTTTGGGACATTACCTCAACAGCATCAATGGCGCTTCTGCACCTGCTGATTGGAGTTGGTGGTGGCAATTACACACATGGAATCAATCCAATATGATGTGGGAAGATTCACAAGTCGGGATGGACCTTCTGAACAACCCAATGACAATCGCATGGGCACCCAACAGCACAAACAACGATGATATTCCTGCACCAGGATTCGCAACAATTGAAACCACAGAATGTGGTGGAAATGGCTGGATTATGGGTTCAGGACAGAATGCTCACTGTATGTGTGATGCAGGCTATGAATGGGCTGAAGACAATATGTTGAGTTGTGTTCAAATCATCTCAGATGAACCTGAATATACCGTTGGTCATTCTACCATCACCTACATCCTCGATGAAGAGAAGAAGCCCCGAGTCTCTTGGCTAAGTGACAAGTGGCTACCGGAAGACTTCGTTGAAGACATCGTTACACTCGCTGAAAAAGAAGGATTAATCGAAATAGAATCCGAAGGGATTCCTTCAGTTGGCTTCATCCTCTCAGTGGTCATGATCTCCATGGCTGCAATCTCAGTCCGTGCGAAATCTGAATGATTTCAAGGGAAAAGAGTTTGATAGGGGGAGTTGTGGCCAAATCATTGCGGCGATCGCATAGCCTGGTATTGCGCCGGATTTGAAATCCGGTGTCCGATGACTCGGGGGTTCGAATCCCTCTCGCCGCGCCTCCATCCAATTTGAGAGAAGCATTCACAAACTATACCCTCTCTGTACCTTTCATGCGCCAAGGGTTGCTAGGCTTACTTCTCGCTTCTCTGTTCGTTCTTGCAGGGTGTTTAGCACCTGTAGCACCCGAATGGGATGAATCGATTGTCGTTGAACGAAACGGTGACGGGACGTTCACATTCACTTCCAAACTTGGTGATGATACCATTACGAATACGTACACCGAACGTGGCTGCCTTGATGGTGAACTTGGATCGGATAAAGGTGGAAAAATCAAGGTTGAAGGCTACATGAGTGCGAGCATCATCTATGACTCTCACAATAGCGATCTCAACAACAATAATCTGACCTTTGCAACAACTGCAGCTGTTGCAATTCAACAGATGTCATTCACTGATGCAAAGAATGTTCTTTCTGGTGCTGGTGAACGGATTGAAGTCAAACAATGGGATGTACCAGTCCAACCAAAGACAGGCCAAGGCACAGTTGACTTGGACAGTGTTGATGGAGAGACGGACTCAAAGTGGTTTGTTCTCGGGCTTATTCCAGCCAGTGAAAACATCAACGATGGAATCGCTTCACTCGGCAAATACCACCAGGCAGTTCGACTCTCTGGTTACCTTATTGAAAAACCAATCCAAGATACTAATCCTGAAGGAGGGATGTGGGTTGATGTCAAAGTCAACAAAGATTGTGTGGCCGAAACAGGTAATCAAAATTTGAATCAACTGTTCTTCCTCGTTACAGAGATCGAATTTGAAGAGTCAACAGTCAGCATAAATGGTGAATCAGATGACGAATACGTCTTCGGTGATGTTCCGTTCCTTGGCCGTACTGGATTCATTCTCTTTGTACTCCTTGTCGGCATTGGCGGAGGTGTTGGAACCTACATGTACTCATCCTTGCGTGTTAGTATGAGCGCTCGAAGCGTAGCATTGACCCTTCTTGGAAAAGAAGGCGTCGAGAAGGCAGCACAAGTCCGTAAAGATGTCCAAGAGGCAAAAGAATCTGGTATACTAACACCTGATCAACGTCGTATGGAGCAACGTAAGAAGAGCAGATCAGCACCTCCTGCTAAGACAAGCAAAAAGAAGGATGAAGACGATGGCTTTGGCTCATTCAGTATTGATAGTGCACTGAGTGGAAGTTCAGATTCACCTGTCAAATCTGAATTCGGATCTGGAGGATCTGTTGTAGCATCGGAAGATGCGAAGCGGGTTGAAAAAGAAATAAAGGAGACAACCTCCTTTGTCCCACCATCATCCACCTTTGGCAGTAGTTCAGTTCCAACTTCATCCTCAGTTCCAACTTCATCACCTCCATCAACAAGCGTTCCTTCATCTCGCGCTCCTCCAACACGTGCTGAGCCTGAGGCAGAAGAGAAACCAAAGGTTCGACGCCGAAGAGCGGTGAGAAAGGCTGAACCTGAGCCTAAACCTGAGGCAAAACCAGAATCAGAGGACAAGAAAACCTCCTGGGATGAAGAGGAAGAAGATTTTTCAGACTTCAGTTTCTGAAAACTCCCTTGATTCAATGGAAGACTTGTACTACAGAAGGAAGAACTTCCATTGACAGTGGAGTTGAGCCAATGTTTTCCCCATCGATATTTATTGCAGTTGGTTCAGGTGTTTCGATCCGTAATTCCTTGAATTGATGATAGTCAACTCTTGGATGGAAGACGTGTCGACCTTCTTTCTTGAGAAGTCCAAACGCCTTCAAAATGTCTCTCCTTGTCATCTTTTTCAGGATTCCAATATCCATTAATCCATCATCAAGAGAAGCCCCAGGAGCGAGTGGTAAGAGCGAACCTCCAGTTTGACTGTTTTGAATAAGGAACAATGTGAAATCATCTTCCATCTTATGTCCATCTAGGTAGAGGCTTGCATGTCTTCGATTATTGGCCATAATTGCCATGAGAATCCCGACATCGTATCGAATACTACCCATCCAACGCATTTTTTCAGCCTTGATTGTAGAATCGACGCCAAGACCCCATGTGACCAAATTGTGGCTGTATCGAATCATCTGACCCTTGTTCTTACCGGGTAGTCCCTCTGTCAATTCCACTCGTGCGAGATCAATCGACTGAGCTGACCCGTTGACGATTCTTGAAACTGCATCTTCTGTACTCTTGATACCGAAATCGTGGGCTTGAGAGTTTCCAGTTCCTGCAGGTATCATTCCAAAACGAATTGTTGAGTTGTCTTTTGATTGCATCATCCAACCAGTAATACTCTCTGAGAGGCTTCCATCTCCACCTACGACAGCGATTGCTTGATCCGATTGAACATCCAATGAAGAAGCGATGTCGACAAGATGACCAGAGTGTTGAGATATGTGCATTTCGACTTCAATTTCTGATGCCTCAAGCAGTTGTTTCGCTGCTTCGGCAACCTTCATGCCCTTCTTTTTCCCAGAATAAGGATTGACGAGCATGAAGACTTTTGATGGCTTAACTCCATCATTCGAGGGCTTGGAGAATACCTTTGTAGGCATTGGCCGATGAATTCCCTTTCGCTTTTTGCTGCTCTCATCAGGTTGAAAATTCATCACTGAAAGTGTGGTTGAATCGTTTGAAGTCTTACCATCTGTAGAGGCCATGTTTTGGGACAAGAACTCCTCCGCATGAACTCTTCCCCATTTTAGGGATTAAACCAAGCACTCATGAAGAGATGGCTTCTGGCCTAAGTTGGAGGGTCATGATGGATTGGTCAGAATCTGATATCAAATTCATGCACAGAGCCCTTGCTGTGGCTGAGCGTGGCAGAGGGAACGTCAGCCCTAATCCGCTTGTAGGCTGTGTCTTGGTCAAAGATGGACAAATCATCGCAGAAGGTTGGCACGATCATCTCGGAGGATTGCATGCAGAACAGATGGCAATCCACGATGCAGAAGCCAAAGGAAACTCTCCAAATGGAGCAACTGCTTACGTCACACTCGAACCTTGTAATCACTATGGCAGAACACCCCCTTGCACCGAAGCATTGCTTTGGTCAGGCGTCAAAAACGTGATTGTTGCACACCATGATCCGAATCCTACAGTCCGTGGAGAAGGCATTGCTGTCCTTGAGAAAGCCGGAATCAGTGTCAAGACTGGCCTGCTCGAGCATGAAGCAGCTCAACAAATGCGACCTTTTCTCCATTGGTGTGAACACCGCAGACCAATGGTAACTGTGAAAATGGCTGTTGATGCAAATGGTTCAGTTGATGATCGATCAGAACAAGCCCAGCGCTTCACAAGTGAAGCATGCTTGGATGAAGTCCATCGATTACGGATGGATTGCGATGCAATCTTAGTCGGTGCTGAAACCATACAACGAGACAATCCAACCCTTACGGTTCGTCGTGTCGAAACAGAGAAACAACCTTTGCGAGTTGTTCTTGATCCGAATGAACGAACCCCTTCAGATGCAATCGTGTATAATGATGAGCACGAAACATTACGCATCGGGTCTGACTTTACTGGATTAATTCCTCTTCTCAATCGATTAGGTGATTTACCGCGCCAACGACTTCTCGTTGAAGGAGGCCCTAAGACAGTTCATGCCTTCCTTGCGGAAGGATTAGTCGACGAGTTCTATCTTGTTCAAAGCGATGTAATTCATCAACAACCCATTGCTTCCAATATTGATAATGATCTCTTATCCAGTTCAGGACTTGCTTTTGTTCGAAATGAACAATGGGGAGATGAGACCGTATCAATATGGACGCGTACGCCCTTGCAGTAATGCTGTTGAGAACGGGCGATGCAGGATTCGAACCCACGTCCCCGGCTCCGAAGGCCGGAAGGATATCCAGACTACCCCAATCGCCCTGTTTT
>CALBJF010000093.1 GCA_937892665.1 uncultured euryarchaeote
TGCACGACAGTTGTCGCTTATCCTGCAACAAATCTGAATTGTGGATCGGGAGGTACAGGTGAGACAATTCCACTTGAACACGACGAGAACCTAAGCCATGTTGATGGAGCCATTGGGATGGCACGAGGTACAGAAGAAGACTCTGCAGATTCACAATGGTATATTGCTGAAACAGAGGCTCATGGACTTGATCCTGAAAACAGGGACGATGGTGGATATGCAACCTTTGGTATTGTTCGACAAGGGATGAGCCATGTACGAGCAATCGCCGAAGTACCGACATCAGACGATGCAACAGGAACTGACCTTGATAATCCATTTTCATCCGCAGGACGTCCAGTTTATGAAGTTCGAATCAACAAAATTGAGATGATCGGCGTTGCTGACCCAGATGGAAAATTGAGTGGTCAAGGTGTCGATGGAGACGAGGAAGGAGGCGTATCGAGTGTACTTCTCCTCTTCATTTTACTCGGTGTTGCGGTGGGAATTGGAGGCGTAACAATGTATGTTATGAGCCAAAAAGAAGAATCAACCAGTCTAACTGTTTATGATGCAGAATTACTCGATGCGAATGAAACATCGAGTACGACGTGACGCACACGTGGCGCGTACCACTTTACCTTCTCGAGATGCTGATCAGTGCAGTGCCAGTCTCGATCTTCACTTTCTGCATAAGTCAAACATGTTTTGATTGTATCCTCCACCCATTTTTCGATGTGTTCTTCTTCAACATTCATGTGAATATGGAGGCTTCCACCTTGCTCTTTGAGTGTTGAAATTGCAGGCTTCCATGCAGCTTCAGAACTTGGAAGTAATCCTAAAAGGACACGATCTGCAATACCTCGTAATTGGGGCAGCGTCGATTGATTATCTCCTTCGTAAATTGTAATCGATTTCAAAACATCGTTCTTTTCAGCAGCCCAGTTTAATGCCTTGACACTCTCTGGGTTTAATTCACAAGCATGCACATGAATGGCTTTCCCGTGAACAAGTAAGGGGAGAGAATAGTAGCCAATGCCTGCAAAGGCATCAACAATGACTTCACCTTCGACATTAAGCGAGCCCATTCTGTGTCGCTCGGTAACATTTCCAGAAGAGTACATCACTTTACAGGCATCAAATCCATAGAATAATCCGTTATCTTTTACTTCTACCCATCCAGAATCTCCGAGTAATAATTCCATCTGAGAAGAGCGAATTGTGTCGTTTGCAATTGGCTGTTGACGTCCAACCCTTCGTCCTTGCAATACGTGTGCAATCTGCTCAAAGAAATCGTTCTTCTCTTGGATTATTCCGTCCCATACAGGCTGAGTAAACGCTTCTTTCGGAAAAAGGATGAGATCATCTAAGCGTTCCCATTTTGTAGGAATTAACTCCAATATATGTTCCATCCCTTTCGGAATAAATCCTTGAATCACTTCCTTTAATTGCTGATGAGGATTTAGGGACGGTGGTGAATGTTCAAACATTACCTTTTCAATTCTGTAAGGAATCTCTATTGAGTGAAGTGAAGCAGTTTCAGAATAGATTGGAAGTGCAAGTTCTTCATCGACACGTACAGGTGCATACTGCTTATTCAGGGCTTTTAAGCGACGCAGAGCCTCATACATAGCCTCTCCAAACTGGAGCGGAACAATGACTGCAGAAAGTTCGTCCATAGCCACGTCTCTGACCACTCGTATGGGGAAGTCCTTTGAAGGTCTTCGGATGGTGGGGTTAACATGGACACCGAGGTTAGTGGGAGGATTCGCTTTTTTAGTCTCTGTTTTACACTGTTTTTCGTGATACCAATCATCGCCCCATTAGCCTCCGCTGATGGAATGGCTGCATGTGATGGTGCAGGCATGAGCGAGTGCGATGACTACGACTCGAGCGACGATGGGACACCAAATCAGCAAGATTGGATTCGTGGGACTTACGACTTCGATTTAGAAGATACTTCGAGAATCACGCTCTCGCTGAGTTGGGCAATTCGAGAATTCGATAGAAGTAAAGTTGGTCTTGACGACCCACTTATACAAACTGCACTTGCGAACGATGGCTTGGACGTGAACGATGGAATTCCTGCAGACATGATTCGTAGTTACTTTGCCTATGATGATGGTTCTGGGACTGTTGGGGATCGAATGCTCGGAGAAGTCCAGAGTACAATTCAAGATCTGCTCTCATCAGGATTCGGAACAGTAAATGGCATCAATACGCAATATGATAATTCATTCACAGAAAGCGGGGTAACAATTCCTTGCACGACCGATGCCTCAATTGATTCGATTCACAGTGGAGAAGGAGCAAGTCAAAACAACGCCTTCGACCCTCCTTTGTGTTTCTCCACAATAGCTGATATCAGTTTGTCAACAAGCACATTTAATCTTCTTGAGAATACGGATTTAGATTTAGAACGAGCATATCAAGGGCTGTTGATTATGGGTTCAGAATTGACCACAAAGTTCGAAGTTTTTGCTGAACCAGGTCATGCTTCAACCTTCTCGATTAATCCACCAGATTATGCAACAATCATTGGCGTTGACAGCAACGGCTCTGTTGCTGCTCGGCCTGGCCCTCCTGCCTACTTCGCAGGCGAATGGACGGTCGACAATCTCAATGCAGGCGTAGGAGACCCCCGTATAGATCAAACTGTCAGCCTGACCATGGCATACCGAAATTCATCAACAACTCAAGTAGTTGAACTCGATCCAAATGATAATTCTCTTTCACTTCATTTAACAGTAGATCTTTTCGATGAGCAAGCAGTCCAAATTGACTTTATCGCTGGATTAAATTATCTCGATGAAACCACGATGACGGACTGGGGAATCTCTCTCATGGAATTATCGGAACTAGCAACAATACCGCAAATCACATCGGATGGAATTCGACTCGCTTATGAGAATGGAATTGCTCCTCTAGAGGAATTTACCGATCAATTCCCTGTCGATACGATTGGTGAAGAGTTTTCAGATACGATACCCGGAAATCAAGACATACAGATGAGCCCCGTAACATGGGTGAGCGATTCTATTGCCGAAGGAATTGAAGGTCCTGCTGGCGGTCTAAATTACACGCATTCAGCGGGATGTTCGGAGACAGTTACGCCCCCTTCAACACTTACCTATTGTGTTGAAGGAGCTAATGCGATGGGTTATGATCATCCTATTTATTTGCGTTCGACAAGTAATACATTCAGTCTTAGCCTTGTGGATTTCATAGTAGACCGGTATAGTTTTGATGTGTACAATAACGTTAACGGAATCAATATCTCTTCAATTATAGAAAACTTGGAAGAAGAAGACTTGCGTAAGTTAATGGATTCAGGATTATCGATTGAGACTGAAATTAGTACTTCCTTTTTGGAAACAATAATTCCGCCAGCCTTTAAGGATAAAGCGGATATAACTCTTGAGTTAATTCTACCAAGATGGATTGGAACAATTGATGGAGACAATCGTTTCATCTTCACATATACATCTGGTGGCAATAATACAGATTCGATCTCAGTAGCTGGACTAAATCCATACAAGTATAATCATCCGATTATGGATGAAAATGGGGATGTCATGTGTTCACAAATTGAGAAAACATGTGTATCAACCGAAGTAGATATTGACTTTGGAGCCTTCGATATTAACGAGTTTTCAAAATCGGTTTCGTTTGAATTTGGATTGGAGGCAACTGCCGTCATCCATCGTATTGGAATTCCAGTAGGTTCGATAGGTTATGATGCCACAACAATTCAAATGGAAGCTATTCCCAGTGACTTGGTCCGTCTACTTATTGACCTCATAGGTGAACATGGTGATGCAAAAACCTTTGATTTCTGTCTGGATAAAAGTGTAGGAAGTGGAGAGACATGTCCTACAGAACGCTTACTTGTTTTGGAATTAACAAATGAAGGATTGATTCAATTCGGAACAGATGTTGGCGAGAAATTAACAAATGAAATACAAATAGCAGCTGAGGAGTTGATGGATATTGAGGAGATTGCAATCAATAAAGTCGATATCAGCGATTTGGAAATTCAGACAAGTTTGACTGGATTAGGAACTCCCGGTCCGATTGTTGGAGATGAAGTGGGGATTCGTCTCAGTGTCAAGATTCCAACGGTGCGCTATACTATGGCAATCTCCAGTCCATGGTCTGACCTCTTCTCTGGTAATTTGGATTTGCTCACCTTCTCGGTTATCACAGAGAATTCAATTCGAACCCCGTTCCTCCAACCAATGGTGACGATGGTTGAGGGTGTTTCAACACTCATCTCATCCAGTTTTGTTTCTGCTGATGGTATTTCTTTCCCTCCAAAAGATCAAGGAGCAATTGAAATTTCTACTTCGAAACTAAATCCAGTACGTGAAAAACTAACTACCCTAGGAGAATCCAAAGTCCCTATCTTTGAAGATAATGGCTTGTTCGAACTCACGGGTCCAACCAGTATCACGCTTCCAAAGGGAATTCAAGCAGAAGAGGCAACTTCGAGTCAAGGGAATATTGAACTCTCTATAGATGGTGAAGGGCGCCAGGTCATCACGTACACAATCCCTCCGGGGGATCTTGATGACGACGTTTCAATACGCCTTGGAGTCACATGGATGTACCTCTTAGGTCAGTTTTGGGCGTATCCTGCTGTTGCCATTATTCTCCTGATTCTTCTGATTCGCAGAAGACGAAAGAAGAAGAAAAGAAAGCGAGCCGCACGTGAATCAAAGAATTCATTGCTCAAGGCACAGAAAATGGGATTATCAGAATCCGATTTCGCCCAAATGGCAGGTCTGGTTGATCGACAAGTCGGTGGTTATGAAGAGGGAATCGATCCCTTTGAAGCGATGCAAAACGACCAATTGGATTAACGATGCAAAGCTTCGTGGATTCGTTCTGCAAGAGATGGTCCAATGCCAGGGACAGTCTTTAGATCCTCAATACTTGAATTGGTGATGCCTTGACGTCCTCCGAAATGACGAATTAATGTCTGTAGTTTTTTTGCTCCGAGCCCAAGAACATTTTCCAAGGGGTCGCCCATGCGAGATTTCTTTCTTCTCTTTCGATGGAAGGTGTTGACAAATCGATGGGCTTCATCTCGGGCATGAACAAACACTCTCCCTCTACGATCGAGAATAATTGGTTCCTTCTCTTCTCTGAAGAGTGTTTCTTCTCGTTTTGCGAGTGCTGCTAATTCAAATCGATCTTGAACTCCATGTTCCTTGAGCAATTTCCGAATGATGTTCAGATGTGTTTGACCACCGTCAAGAAGTAACAAGTCGGGCCATTCTTCTTGACGTTTCAACCATCGTTCTATGACTTCTTTCATCATACGTAAATCATCCATAGCATCGCCCTTTACGATGTATGTTCGATACTCTTTCTTTGCAGGTCGACCATGACGCATTACAACGCTTGCACCGACTCGTTCATCGCCTTGAAGTTGAGCCATATCAAAGCAAACAACGTGATTCATTTGTTCAGAACCCAGCAAAAGAGCCGCTTCATCCGCAGCCCTCTGTTCCAAAGAGCCACTGGATTTATTCGATAATCGAGAAACTTGAACTTCAGCGTTTTGATCTGCAAGCGTTCGCAGGGTAACCATGTCGCCTCGAACTGGTGTTCGCACTTCGACAGCAGAACCGCGTCGTTCATCCAACCATTCTTGCAAACCATCGAGAAGTGGTGTTGGTGTAAGCAACAGACGAGGTGGCCTTCTGTTCACATAGTGTTCACTGATGAAATGACTGACTGTTTCTCCGATGTCTCCTCGATGAATGTAAGGCCAGACTTCTTGCCCCTTGACAACACCTTCATCAGCATGAAGAACGATCAATGCTGCGAGGTCTCCTTGTTCAGCAAATCCAATAGCATCACAGTCTCGATATAATTTACTGGAAACGACATGCTGCCCAATTGTTGTGCGTATGGAACGTATCTGGTCTCGGTAATATGCAGCTCTTTCGAACATCATTTTACTCGAGCATTCGTCCATTTTTACTCCAAGTTCCTCGAGCAATTCAGTTGCTTCGCCGTTGAGGATCTTTTTCACCATTGAAACTTGTTCATTGTAACCTTCAGCATCGATGCATGGCCCTGTACACAATCCAATATGCATTGCTAAACACCCTTGAGGTAAAAGTTCCTTACAGTCACGAATTCCAAAATGGCGTCGTAGTAATTGCATCACCTGCTTTGCAGCACCCGCATTTGGAAATGGACCCCAGCGATTGGATTTCTTCGGCGGATGGCGCGTGTACATAATACGCGGAAATTCCTCCGCAGTTAACACCAGATATGGATACGATTTGTCATCTTTCAACATTGAATTGAATCTTGGTTTATGTTCCCTGATCAATTGTCGCTCAAGAATGAGCGCTTCTTGAGGCGTTGTTGTCACGATGCATTCCACATCATCAGAGCGAGAAACTAATTCAGGAATCATCTGTCGATCTGGATTTGTGGCAAAGTACGAACGTATTCGTTCATTCAACCGAGTTGCTTTGCCAACATAGAGGACTCTTCCTTCATTTGTTTTGAAGAGATACACGCCCGGTGATGCCGGCAAATCAATGGATGCAGCATCGACCGGCATGGAAATTCCTCGCACTCATAGGTCAAAAGAACGCGCATTTCTTCTTCTCACACATGAAGCGGACAAATCCAAATGTGTGACGCACTTCGATAAACTAGGAATCAACGTGTTATCGTCCTCAATGCTACGGATTTTACGATGGTTGGAATCACACCCAGCCTCTCTTGAATCTGCATGGGATGTACCCCGTACGCTCTCTCTTGAAGGGATTGCTGATGGTATAGGAGTCGTTCGTTCAGCCCTTTTCCAACCAATGTCTATGCTTGAAGAAAAAGATTTTCTTTTTACGCGACAAGCTCATGTTTTAGGAGGCGGAAGGAGGAAGAGGAAAGTTGTTCACATCACCGAAGAGGGACGGGATTTCGTTCTTCAGAACAGTGATGAAAAGGTAACGTCTCGTCCTGATGCATTGTTGAAAATATTTGGGCAAGCGCCAACATTCTCATCATTGATTGGAAGAGAAAAGGAAACGGAACGATTGCTGAAACATCTTGATGCAAGGAAACAAATTCATCTGCGTGGATTACCGGGAATCGGAAAATCATCTCTTGCTCGATCTCTTGCAGAAATTGTAGCTAAAGATGGTAGAGAAGTACGCTGGGCAGGAATTGATGCCTATACAGACGTTTCAATGCTGATGCAACGCTTTGGTTTTGAAA
>CALBJF010000094.1 GCA_937892665.1 uncultured euryarchaeote
AATGCCATCAACATGTGGTACGATCGAGACATAGACACGAAAATGCGTCGTACGCAGCATAGGCCTTTGCCACAAGGGCACCTCACACCAAACACCGTTCTTTTGTTTGGAATTACGATATCGATCCTAGGATCTTCATTGTTCTTCTTACTTCACTGGAAGGCAGCATTTTGGTCTTTCTTTTCAGTATTTTTCTATGTGTTCATCTACACCATGTGGCTAAAGAGAAGGACGCCACAGAACATCGTCATTGGTGGAGCTGCGGGAGCAACTCCGCCATTGATTGGATGGGCAGGTGCAGCAGCAGCATCCATTGACTCAATGAATCCTTTAGATCTGGGTTCGCCTATTCCATGGATGCTCTTTGCTCTAATTTTCTTCTGGACACCACCTCACTTTTGGGCCCTTGCTTTGTATCGGTCTGGGGAATATGCCAAAGCCAATGTTCCAATGATGAATGAAGTTAAAGGAGCAAAAAGGACTGTTACCGAATCAAAATTCTATTGTGCCGGTTTGTTGTTAATCGGTTCAGTGCCATGCTTTTGGCCGAACTCAGGGCTCCCGCTACTGTGGTCTTTTGTTGCAGGAGGCCTTACCCTTTGGTACGCAGTTTCTGTTTGGAAAATCGATATCGATGAGCCGTTGGATGAGAACGGACGAATGCCAAAAGCAGCCAAGAGTTTCTTCCGTTCTCTGTTCTACTTGGGATACATGTTTTTGTCGCTCGTTATCATCTCATTTATACCGCCAGAATGGCTTGGAATTTTCGGTCCAATAGGTTGAGAATGTGGCGCGGTGAGGGAGATTCGAACTCCCGAGGGTAAAACCCACTGGATTAGCAATCCAGCGCAATGGCCAGGCTATGCGATCACCGCAGTAAAGCAAGCCACCGACCTTTCCGACATGAATATGACGGTTGGTAATTCACTAAAACTTAGGGTTGTCAGTCGAAGAAATCTTCGAACTCTTCTGCCATATTCGCAGTACCCATTCGACGGTTTCGAGCAGCCATGATGCGCTTGAGTCTTCTTCTGCGCTTGATCATCATTGGAATGAGTAATGAATTCAAAACAACGAGAATCAACGCTCCCATACCAGCATATTGGAATTCTTTGACTTCCATTGAATTTTTCAAATCTCCAAGCCAATCGATTCCAAGAGGTGGTTCTGGTGGTTCGGGTTCTTCAGGAATGATGTGTTGGTTGTAATCCCACCATTGATTCTCGATTTCTACGCGTTCTGTGTTATCACTAGGGTATTCTGCGATAGTCATTGCATTTCCTCGTCCATCAACAGGTGAGAGGACGTAGAAGTATGTCCTGTCTGGGCGTATGCCATCTGCATCTAAGCCAGATTGATTAAATGTACCAATTTCTCCCTGAACTCCGCTTAAGCCAGTCGCAATAGGATTGACATACCTCAGTTCAAGTTCATTGGGCCGGGTGTCGAGGCGATACATGTTCCATGTCACTTCGCCATCAACTTCATTTTGTGGCCATGTCCAAGTGAGGTTTAGTTCATAGCAAGAATTCCAACTTCGTTGCAGGTCGAAACAAGTTGTGGAATTGGTAAATCTGTATGAATGTGTGAATGAAGAGACCGTACTTGAGGGTGCGATTGCATCTCCACACAACATGGAGTTTCCTTCAGCATTCATAAACACATTAATGCGAGATAAATCTGGTACATCAGCACGATTTGAAGGGATGAGGGCATAGGAAGCGCATGTTCCTGAGGGGAGTGGCTCAGGATCAATCCAAGTCTCTGTTGAAATGGATACCATATCTACGAATCGCTCATCAATAAGTTGAGTCCACAGGCTTTGACTGTCTTCTTCATCAGGGTTAGGGAATATTGTCCCTCCTGTTTCAGCCACGGGTAGTTTGTACACTTTCCAGCCTCCTAGGTATGGGTTGGATACATCGCCTTCTGCAGTCCAAGACAACTCTACAGCGCCGCCTTCCAGTTGGTTGTATTGGGTGTTGTTAGCGAAAACATCGGCTTCGGGGAGTGACCCAATAAAGAGGAGAGCAGTGTTGCTACTCAGGCTTAATGAAATGTTTTGGATTTCATCAAACGTGTAATAGTTAGGTGATTCAAGGTAATCCCAATACGTGTCGGCTGAATCTGGTAATTCTAGGATTTCTACAGAATCGAACGGAATCATGTCTGGTAAAAGCGCCGATAAATTTACTGTCAGATCCATGGACTGAATGTCCGCAGGCTGAGTGCTGTCATCGAGTTTCATGGCCTTAAGTTCGAGAATCATCAGTGGCTCCTTTCCTCCAGCAATGTTGTATTCTGAGCCTTGTATTGGTAAGAAATAATCATATGAAAATTCAGCTTTATCGAGGGAAACAACAGAACCTTCCATTAGAGGGCTTTCTTCAACGACGACTTCGTCAATGAGTTGTATTGTCCTATATGCATATTCTGTGTTTCCAAGAGCGTCTTCAACTGCCAATCCGACAATGTAGGATTTCAAGGGGAATGTTGATGCATTGACACTTAAGAATTGTCCATGACCGAGTTGAATAGCAGTATCGAGCGTCCATGTGTAGTTGAGGGGGTTGGCGGCAATGTTGCTGGTCTGTGCGCTGAGTTCGATTGTATCTGCGGTAGTGAATGTACCAGAAACTGTGTTGAGTCCGATTGCAGGATCAATCCCTCCTGCAGTTATATCGGCATATTCGACCAGCGTATTGTCTGAAGGAGCTGTATCAGCACGGCCATCAAATGAGGTTGGCATGTAGACTCGTAGTTCCTTTGCATCTCCTATTTCTACGATATCAAATGTACAAGTGGTGAACTGTGATGGGCCAAGTGTATCGATATCACACATCTCAAGGTGTTCCGATTCACCTTGGGCATCGAACATTTCAAAGGTGACTGTAGTGTCCATTATTGTGAAATTTCCTATGTTTTCTATCTTAGCAGAAATCATATCTTCCCCGTAATAGTAGGAAGGCGATGATTGGTCATGAGATGGATACATACTTGCAATTCTTAGATCGAGTGTATTGTCTAGTACGATTTCGATTTGTGTAAGGTCATTGAATGTATTGAGGTCTCCATCATAAGAGCCAGAACTACTTATGAGTCCAAATTCAAAGATGAATCTTCCTGGTACTGAATGATTTAGTGCCGGTAAGGTAATTGTGAACGGTTGCTCGTATCCTCCAGAAGGCAGGTTTGTAACACTACGAGTTGAATTACTGACGAGGGTTCCGTCGAGCGTCATTAGATTCCATCCAATGTTTGCAACAAGGTTGCAGGTTCCGCATGTGTTCGCTATTCCATAAATGTCCATCTCATAGTCGACTTCGGTGTTCAATACTACTTCACCGTTGTAGGTATGTAGGGCTGAAAGAGTATCTCGAGGGTCTTGTTCGCTATTTACGGCAATATCACTGAATTCAGCAGTTAGGTTGATGTTGTATGAAAGGATGTCATCGCTTGTGTCAATATCGGCATAATCGAATTTGAAAACGACTGTAAAGGTGCCACTAGCGCCTGAGGGGAACCATCTGTTTGTATCAGAGAAATTAGCAGATTCTCCGCTGAGTAGCCCGTTGATGTTCATCCCTCCATCTTCAATATTATTCGAAATACATGAAACTGCAGTTCGGGGTCCATCACAAACGTACCATTTCAACGTCCGCGTATTTGTCAGAGGACTTAATGCCTGATTTTCAATTTCCGCCGTGAACGTTATGGGGTCGAATGCTGAGTAAAAGCGATCCTCTACAGGGGTCTGGCCAGAAACAATAGCAAGGTCAATTTGTTCGACAGCAGCCGCACTCGGTACATATGCTAGCATTGAAAATGCTGAAAAAAGCATAAGGAAAACCAAGCTAATGCTCGTCTTTTTCTTGCCAACGGTCATGCTATCCGCTCCTGTCATTATACAATGGTCGCATAGATGATTCAAAGACTCATCGCTTAATTTTGGGTTAATTACGCCGAATTCACCCCCTGATGGTTCGGCAACGTTCATGACATCGTTTGTGTTGGTGATGATATGGAGGAGTCTGGGCACATGTGCATTCGCTCAGACGAAAGAGGCTTAACAGCGGTGATTGAATTTCTCTCGGCGTTTACACTTTTCCTCATGATATTAACCGCATTTATGTCTCTTGCTCAACTTGAAATGGGATCTAACGATACAGAAATTGACCAAGTAGACCAAGCTACAGTATTTGCTCTGGACCGTCTTGTTGGGGATTCTGGCTGGTTTGTTCCTGCGCTAGATAACGGCGTCCTTGACCATGCTAATTCAACATCAGATTGGGATGATGTAAGCGCCGAGGACTTGCAAAAAGGCCGTGTTCAAACCGGCCTTATTCTTGCAGGAGAACTCGAT
>CALBJF010000095.1 GCA_937892665.1 uncultured euryarchaeote
GAACCTGATGAGAATCTTATGAATACAAATTGGTAAATGGATTTTACTGAATCATCACTGAAGTTTCTTCCCACCAATTCTCAATTCTGTTTTGAGTGGCATTTGATGTTCCCATGCGAATTCTTTGACAACACGCCATCCCTTCTCGCTGCCTTCATAATCCGTGACATCAATCGTTTTATTCCGTGTATTAGCCTTGAAAGCCGCAACAGGTTCAGCATTCCTGAATACGAGGTATGCGCTTCCAAATCCGAATCGTTCTTTCAAGACATCACCGAAGTATGGCGCTATTGGATCGGTCGGTGGTAAAACAAAGTCTCGAATTGGATTGATTTCTTTTGCCGATGAGAGAAGTTCCTTGCGACCCCAACAAACTTCGTGTAGGTTTTCGATAAGGAATCCTTTGACTAAGGTTTCATCTTCTTCAAATCCGTTGAGAATGGCTTTGAGTTCTTCTGGTTTGAACGGTGTTCCTGAGAGTCGCAATAATTGTTTGAGGGTAATCACTGGATAATCGCTGACAAGACTACGGAGATATTCTCTTCTTAATTCAACAGGATCCACATCGTTGCGAGTATGCACCGCTCTGAAGCCACCTCGGAAATCTTCAACGATATGTCCTGTTCTAATGAGTGGTTGGACGAGCTTCCTAAATTCTGATTGGGTCAATGCATGACGTTCTTTGAAGAGATTTGGATCGGATTGTGTGCTAAAGAAATCCACGATATCTACTAAATCATCTTCTGGAGGAATACCTCGGATTGTTAGCAATGTTTCGAAATGCTCGTACGGTGCCCATACCTGATGACCCCTCATGTTGACCCCTTTGTGGAGTCTGTTTGCACTTGCCATAGATTTGAGGTTGGTGCGGAATACTTCACATCGGCCTCGTAGAGCAAAATCATCACGAATTTCTTTTATTGTTTTAAGGGCTAACGTTTCATTTTCATGACGTGTTTCTTGATGTAAGTGATGCTTGTGGAAGAGCGCTCGTTCAGCAATCTCTCGAGGTTGTGGGTCGACGACTCCACCGCGTATCATTCGCTCCCCTACCTGTTTGAAACCAATTCGCTCCAATCCAGAACGCATCGGTGCACTCAATTCAGAAATTGGTTCACTGTTGACATTCGTCAATACCGCAACATCCACGAGCTGGTCTGCATGATTATCGAGTAAGATATGGAATGCATCACAGAATTCCTCAAAGTAAGCCGTTGGGACGTGCATATCCTTGATTTCAAGATAATCATTTACCTTGAACATGAGAACCTTTCCGACAGGATCTACGCCCTTGAATACTGGTAAATACCATCCACGGTCAAGAGCGGAGCGAACTTCCCAAATGAATCGGGAAACATAAGGATCAGATTGTGTTAAAATTCGCACCTTTCGGTCTTCTCGTCGTGGAGAACGAAGCAATTCGACTTCATTTGGAGCGCAATAGAAATTTTCTGGGTCTGGTACGAGTGCAGTAACCTTGGCTATCCGTCCATCTTTCTCAAGGTTGGATAATGCTACGAGTAGGTCCTCGTAATTACGAGACACATAGAATCGCAGAGTACTTGCTTTTACAGGCCCCATTCGCCGAATAACTTCTGCTAATGCATCTTCGAATCCCATGGGTTCATAGACGCCGTGAACTTTGTGGAAAAGGGACAGTCTTCGTCTCCTACCGATGACTTCTTCAAATTGCTTAACAAATAGCATTTGGCGATCGAGGTTCGATATTGCATTCTTAACATCCCGTTCCATTTGACGATGCTCTTCGCCTTTCGGGAAGTCTTGAATTAATTCTTGACGAGTGATGTTTTCATGAGGCGTGAGTTTTGAAAGTACAACGTCTTCCATCGCTCCAACCCATGGTTCGGGTTTCAAACCAAGCAGCATCGGGATGTTGTTCTTTGTGGTGTAGCCCATTCGATTGTGCAATAATCGGCCACTAATGACATCCGAATCGAGTTGCAAATCTTTCCAATCTTTGAATCGGAAATCTTTGATTCGATACAACAACTCTTGTTGCTTTTGTACGAAAACATGTTCATTAAACGCATCAAAAACATCTGGATATTGTTTGAATGATTTTTCGAGGACTAAGTTTTGAATCCATCGATATTCTACAACCGATTCTTCGCCTCCGGTGATAATGTGCTCATCGACTTTCAGAATAAATTCGGCTTCATCAGTTTGGGTAAAGAACCCGACTGAGATGACGTTTCTGGTTTCAAGTTCATGTAAAATTCGATCGACTGCTTTTTCTGAAAATGGTAACCTATTGTGAATGATATCTGCAGTTTTTGGTCCTTCTGAACCAACCATTTCGAGCACTTTTACCCGCATTGCTTCATGAGGGTCTCCAACTGTCATTGTTTTCCATTCAATAGGCTGTGTGCCGTCGAATGCAGTTGCAACTTTGAAGGACATACCGGATGTATCGTAATCTCGTAAATCAATAATGGAATCTGATTTATTGGCTGCTAAGCAACCAAGTGTTCCGTGAATTTCAGCCATGAATGGGCTAAACCACTTTCCATCAAGTTCAGGCATTCCAGTTCCTTCCAATTTGGTTATTTTACCAGAGCTGCAAAGTTCCTCAACCCATCCTCGTATCAATTCTAGGTCAATACCATCCAATTTTTCCTTGTATAGTGGATTGTGGAATGAACGATCAAGTCCACCTCCATGTTGCATCAATTCATACAATGTCTCAGGATTACTTGGAATTGGAGCCTTATCGCTGTAGTATCGATCGAGTTGTTCAGTTGTTAACTCAGTAGCGAGCGAGCGAGTGCCCAGGAGTCTTCGTAGTACCTCAGGATCAATGTCCTTGACGAGGAAAGCTCTTGTCTTCATCGCCATTAAATCTTCAAACGCAGACATGAACAGACTCATTCCGAGTCTTGATGGTACGGTTACCTTTGTGTGAACTATTCGTGCATCACCTTCAATGCATGATTGCAAGAATTGATTGAGACTGATGATGTCGATGTCTCCAAAGAGAATCTCATTCTTTGCTTCCCGCATCAGTAAGGAATTCTCCATCGTTCGATGACGATTCAAGAGTGCATCAGCCTTTTGTTGGAATTGTTGGGGACTAATCTCTTCAGAACCAACACGCTTTGGAATAATCATTGAACGTCCAGCAACTTCTCTAAATCGTTTTGCAAATATCTGTGTGTTGAGAATATATCGTTCGATGACCTCGATATGGTTGTTTGAACGGAATGCTTCGTACAGTTGGGATGGATCTACCTCTTGAGCTGTACGAATCAATAAACCATTTTCATCAAATGATAATTCGATTACACTGACTCCTGAGGTCTCCGCGATACCAGCCATAAAGTATCCAAGTGCTGTATTGAATCCACGGCCTCTACACGTTGTTATGAGGTATGCAGGGTGTCCACTGCCAATGATTTGTTCAATGAGAATTCGATTCGGTTCCGGTACTTGGAACGAATCGATCGTATGCTCTTCGAGGTGTCGTGCAATCGCATTGGAAACTGGTTTTGACAGACCATAGGCTTCGGTAAGCATAACTCTTGGATCTTGCTCCCTACGCAGTGAGATCATGCAGTTTCGAATCAATGAAAGTAACGATGCTGAAAGTTCTCGACTTCGGGAACGCGCTTCACCAGACCAGGAAGGTACAGTAGGCCTGTATCCTGTTACTGAGGCTACGTTGACTCTTGTACCTTGAATATTGGTTACTCTGTAGGTTGATCCACCAAGTAAGATGACATCCCCTCCCCGTAGATTCGATACGAATGAACCAGAGAGTTGACCAAGAATCGAACCTTCTGCATTGAACACAAGGTATGAATTATCTGGAGCAATTGTACCAATATTGGTGTAATAAATCATTCTCGCATAGCCCCGTTTACCATACGTATTTTCTTCCCAGTCTATCCAAACACGTCGTTCTTCTTCAAGCATATCAAGAACTTCTATGAAATCATCGTAGGCGAAATTTCTATAATTCCAGGCACTGGAAACTATTTCATATGCTTCATCGATATCCATTTGATTAATGATAACCAGACCGATGAGGAATTGAGCCACGACGTCAAGACAATTCTCAGGGAAATCTAAACGGTCCATGTCTCCCGTTTGAATAGCTGCTTGAAGGGCAGCCAACTCAATGAGATCATCAACACTTGAAGGTAAAAACCGAGCTCGAGGAATTCCACCTACGTGGTGTCCTGCTCTTCCAATGCGTTGCAATGCTGTAGCGATATCCCCTGGAGAACCAAGTTGAATGACCATGTCGACGGTACCTATGTCGATTCCCATTTCAAGTGAGGAAGACGTAACAACTGCACGAAGGTGTCCCTTCTTCAATTTCTGTTCAACATCAAGTCGAA
>CALBJF010000096.1 GCA_937892665.1 uncultured euryarchaeote
TGAGGTCGAATTGATGTTTGAACAATTCATAAGCTAAACGGGCGGCTGAAGGCGTATGTTCCCAATGAACAACCCCCCCTCTTTGTGTGAATTCTTTTTCTTCTTCTTCGTTTGGCTTGTTTGTCAAATGGTGATCAAGGTACCATCCACTTGCTGGGTGGAATGGTAAATCCACCGTCACTGTCTTTGAATCAATAACATCATCCAGCATCCCCGCTCGAAGAATAGCAGCGTGTCCAAAAACGACTTCTGCCTCTGGATATGCTTTGAGGAGAACCGCTGCCGCACACATCCCATCCAAATCGGAATCCGCCACAATTCGATTGATTTCAGGGAACTCATCGACACCAGTCATGCTAATTCCTTTTGTGCGCGGGTCTTGAACGTATTGGAGTATAATGGCGAAAAGGCCAAAGCATTGGATTCGAGGGGAGAAATATGGAGACTTCATGCGGCGTAGTTCTTGTCAACTTTGATGCGGTTCTCCTCCTACAATATCCACAAGGGCATTGGGATTTACCAAAAGGGCATGTCGAGGTGACAGATACCAACCATCTTGCAACAGTTCGAAGAGAATTGGGCGAAGAAACGGGCATCACTGAAATTACATTCATTGAGAATTTTGTAGAGCGAACGGCCTATTCGTACAGACATAAGGGAAAACGGATGAATAAGGAGGTGTTTTGGTTTTTAGCAGAAACCGAGCAACTCGACGTGAAAATTTCCCACGAACATCGCGGTCATTTGTGGCTCGATTGGGAGCAGGCTCTTGCTCAACTAACGCATGATGAAACAACATCAGTTGTTCGGAAAGCTTGGGAACATATGAAAAAGCAATAATCAGATTTGATCAAAATCTGAATCATTCTCGTTCTGCCTGTGAATTGAACCCGCAATCCCGTCTTCTTTCCCGCGTTTCCCGAGAGGAAGCCATAGCATCTCCTCTTCCCCCAAGACTGCTGTAATCCAGCGACTGAGGACGAAGAGCCAATCTGAAAGCCGGTTAACATAGGTCAATACAAGAGGGCGCACAGAGCCATCTCCTTCAATATCTCGTAAGCGGACAATGTTTCGTTCAAGTCGCCGAGTTACTGTCCTAGCGTGATGGAGCATTGCTTGTGGAGGCCCCCCTGCAGGTAGGATAAATGAGGTGAGCGGCTCGGTCTGACTTAGCCACGCATCCATATCCGATACCAAGACATTTGACTGATCATCATTGATGAGAACCATAAAATCCGGAAGGTTTTCTGGAGGACAAGCAAGTTCGGCTCCAAGATCGAAGAGCTCATGCTGAACTCTTGAGAGGGCAGAATCACAAATGAAATGGACACGTCCAGCCCCTTTTCTGTCGCCACCATCTCTATGCCTCATCGGAACACGGGCGCATTCCATCCTTGCAACACCAAGCAGTGAATTCAATTCATCACAATCTCCAACAACTGAAAATCGTGCATCTGATTTGGAACGACGTGACCCATCGACCAAGGATGATTCTCCAGAATCACCGCCTCCTGTATGAACTCGATCAATCCGAACCATTGTTACGCCTCTAAACCATGCGAAACTATGCTTCTATGAGTGGTTTTCGGGAAGAATATCCCTCATCTACACCGTAATACCATTCAATATCAGGCTCTCCCATTGCCCACGAGTACATCATAACCTTGTTGTCGATGACCCCATACCATTCGATTCGGCCAGGATCCAAACCTGCAACGCGGGCTCCTAATCGTTCAATCTTTGCAACCGTTTGTTGCCAGAGTGCAACAAGACTTCCCAGTAATTCAGCCATTTCAACAACATGTGGATGCTCTGGCGCATACCGGTCGAGGAGAATTTCTATCTCCTCAGTCATATCATGCGCTTCGTCAACAAGTGATTGGAGAGTTGCAAGTTCTCGCTCAACTCTTGAAAGACCTTCTCGAACTTCTTCGACGGTTAGAATATGCATATTTTCAAGCCCTTCGAGTTGTAATTCTTCATCAAGAAGATCTTCAAACGACATGGGTTGACCTGAAAAGAGAGGTTCACGGTCAAGATTGAACATGTGGTCATGTTTATATTGGCATCTCTTAGTCTCATCGGATGTTTGAGATGCAAGAAGGTTGTTTCAAGACGAAGTTTGAGGCGTGGTCTTGACCTGAAGGTTGCGAAATACCTTGATTGAGAGGTGAATCCCAACATAGATCCATGCAAGAACCTCTATGAAAACCAGTACGTAGTACCATGATCCAAGAGATTGAATCATCTCTACACCGCTGTAAGGAACACCGTTAAATCCCATGTAGACTGCTTGTGAAAACAAGTTCGATGCAATCCAAATAGAGACCATCCAGAAAAAGATTGAACTTGAGATTATTTTACCCATGATATATTATTGACCTCTGAGATATTAAAAGTATCTGTTTAATGCTTAAGATTTACCAGATTACGGAAGTATAACCTGTTTTACAGCCTTATTCTTCTTCAAATGATGGGAGAATGGCGGCGGCATCAGAATCCAGAGAGATGAGTGCATCATGAATGGCCTCGACATAAGGGCGCGCAACAGCTCGTTCTCCGCCTTCTCGAAGGAGTAATTCCTCCCATTGAGATGCCTCGGATTTATTCCCAAGGAAAAGATGGATTCGATGCAATGCAAGGTACGCCATTGGATTTAGGTGTTCTTCATCAGCATCCCATCCTCGCTCAAAACACGAGATTGCTCCTTGTGGGCCAGTTAGTCTCCCTTGCATGAGAGCAATCATGCCTGCTTGGGACCAAGCCAAAGGCAGCTTACCAATGAGTAATCCTCGGAAGATGAGCCACGTTTCTCCGCCACCGATAACAACCAATGTGAGGAAAGCGGCCCATTGCTCTAAAGTGGAAAGATCGCTCCATGTTTCCACCATCAGGCCAACGACACCGACACAAAATAACAATCCGGCATATGGAGCAACCAGGACATCGCGTTGGGTTCGAGCAAGATGGTATACGCCCGCCACTAAGCCAAACCCTCCTAGGACAGATAGCATCACAAAGTGAGCATTCGACCCCATTGGCTTTGGTGCTGCTTGACCGATTAAAACCAATAAAGCAAGCATCATCAGAAGCCAACCAAAGCGAGAGCTCGGTTGTGGGAAGGGTTGGTTCTTACTATTGTAAAGCAGTGCACTTGCAATAAAGAATTCAAAACAAATCAGAGCCCAACGAAGACTGGATTCATCAGTCAATGGGAGCGCCATGATTCGCCGTTGATGCAGGTATTCTTTATCGTTCGCTCAATCCTTATGATACAATGTCCCTTTAAGAATTTCATGAGCACGGTATACTTGTTCGAACAAAATGATTGCTGCCATCTCGTGTGTAAATGTGAAAGATGACAGTGAAATCCGCTGCAAAGTGAGCTCTTTTCCAGCCCAACCTTCAGCTGGCCCAATAGCAAAATGTGTATCTTCGCCGTCAAGTTTCCATTGCTTTATTTTGGCTGCAAATTCCACTGACTCAAATGAATCTCCACGCTCGTCAAGAAGAATCAATCGACCTTTTTTGGCCTTTAATTTATCGAGGTAAGCATCAAGAGAATCATTGTGGATGTGCGTCTTAACACCTGCGCTGTTTAGGCGTTGTTGATACATATCAGCAATACTTGCGATGGACTTGTCTTTGAGTTTCCCATGAAGATGGATGTTGATGCGGCCCATAACTCTGCGAGAAGATGGTTCTTTTTTCATATTCGTACGAAAGATGAAAACAAACGTCGATTTGGAAACATTATGGGATGGTGGCCTTTTGGTAAGAAATCAGGTTCTAAAAGGCAAATCATCAACGATCCGTTAAGAAAGGATACCAGAGTATGGCTATCTGAATTACGAGATATTTGTGAAATGAATTTTGACAACCCAGAATCGGCTCGAAGACAAATTCGACAGATGCAGGTGGATTGGCACCAAGCATTCTCAGAGGGCGTACTCCCTCAATACAATCGGGAAGGGCTCGAAAGTCGGGCGTTCCGACTCTTGTCTTGTTCGGATGATGAATGGATATCGTGGCTTGACAATGATAACTTTTGGAAGCCTGGATGGCGTCCAGAGCAAGAAGATAACGAGGATTGAAGAAGGAGTCCTTTCTGGTCTCATCATGAGCAAACCTACGCTTCACCTTTTGCAAACGTGCCCATTCTCTTGGAAAGTAAAAGGGGTTATTGAGCATCTTGGAATGGATGTACAAGAGATTCAGGTCAACGCTATGAAGACAAAGAAAGATCTCGCTTTTACTGACGGATGGAATAAGGTGCCAGTATTTACTGATGAAGATGGTACAGTAGTGGTCGACTCCACCCCTATTATGTCCTACATTGATGACAAATATAACGAAAGTAAACTTTCTAACGCAAAGGGAACCGAACGATACGACACCATGCTCGAACTCGTAGATAGTTCTTGGAAAAGTGCCACAATTCCAATCCTCTATGGTTCTCTTGGATCTGCCCTTAGCACCACTCGCCGAGTTTCAAAACTCGAAAAATTTGGATTTGTTTCTCGACGACTCTATGCGTGGGCTGGATTTCCGATTATGTGGGGCATCATTGCTCGAAAGCGTGTAAAGAAAGATGGACGGACACCAAAGAATCTGTGGCATGATCTCCTAACAGAATATACTGAATCATTCGCAGGAAAGGACTTCTTCGGAGGAGAACACCCCGATCTCGTAGATTTTGCTGCATTCGGCTACATGCGCTCAGTTTCGCCATTCAAACAATTCAAACTTCTAGAAGAACATGAAAATGGAATGGTCTGGTATCGTAAAATGGAACAACATCTCAACTGAAGTGGTCGTTTGGAAACCATCTCTGTGAGTAAACTTGATTTCAAGCCCATTTCGCAAGGTAGCTCGTTTCTAGGAAGTGACAAAGGAGGCTGGATTTATGCAAGCCAAAGACCTCGATATGAAGTTCAACTGCCTGATTATTACATTCTTGAAAATCCCATTACAAGAGAGCAAGTCGCTCATTTACTTGGGGAAAGTGACAGCGTTGAAGATTCCTCAGAACCAATAATTGGACTCATTGGAAATGAGATAGAAGCCATTCGCAAACAAATTGAACAGCAACTCGACTTCGATTCCTTGCCAGGTGAATGGGAAGTACGCCCACCCTCTTTCCCAGAATGGCGTCATGCACGTGATGAAATTCATCTTGATTCAGGAGTCGTCGAAATATTAGGTGATGCTGCCGCTGCAAATCACCGAGGTGCAATGATGGATGGGCGAGTTCGTCCAGTTGAAACCACTGGCCCGTTACAATATCACCGATTAGCAGTAGAGATGCATCCAAAACGGAAGGGCGTTTTTGCAACCACAAATATTCCAGTTGACCGATCTCTCACCAATACAGTAGTTCGGTTTGTGATATCGCCCGTACGTGAATCTCCAGCGAGAAGAGTTCCTAAAACGGCGGATTCTTGGGGTAATTTCAGAACAGAAGTTTTGTGGACAACCTTGCTTGGAATTATTCCATCTTTTCTGATTCCTATTCTACGCGGTTTCGACACATATGCGCTCGATGGATGGCCCAACCTTCTGTTTGGTGGACTCGTGGCCGGGTTCGTGACTGGAGCCATTTGGAGGCCGAGAAGGCCGACCATTTCCTTTGATGAAGGAGTCCTTCAAGAATCTGAAGATTCGCTAGCTAAAGTTTCCCAGTAAGAATCCTTACGCATAGCATCAGCAACACAAATTGCAGTCATGTTAACGATATGGCGAACACCGTCTTGACGGGCAACAAGTTGCACTGGGTTTTTCATTCCTTCAAGAATTGGACCTGTCATTTCAGCATCAGCGAGTTGTTCAAGCATCTTGTAAACGATATTCGCTGAAGCAAGGTTCGGAAGTACCAGAATGTTTGCCGGACCAGTAAATTCCATGAATGGGTATTCCTCCTGAACCGTTGGGTCAAGTGCTGTATCTGCTTGCATTGGCCCATCGATAACAAGTGTAGGATCGAGGATTCTCGCCATCTCAACAGCCTCTTCAATACGATCACTTCGCTGAGCACGGGTGCTTCCAAAGTTTGAGAATGAAAGCATTGCAACCTTCGGACTTACACCAAATCT
>CALBJF010000097.1 GCA_937892665.1 uncultured euryarchaeote
TCCCGGTACGAGCACTCTCTTTCCGGAATTTGTTGATAGCCAAAATCCTACAAAAATCGATTTGAAACTGATTCTAAGTTCTAGTGTTCAATAACCTCTTCAAGCTTACATCTGAGGATGCGTAGCCCTAAACTATAGGCCTGTAGTTTGGGAAATTTGAGTCGCCAGCAATGATTGGTGGTCCGACAAATCGATCTCCTCCGCTAGAAAGAAAAATTCCTGACTCGGTTCTTTCTGAGTAGTAATTTGAACAGATTTCTTCGTCCCATCCATCATAAATTGCATTAAATGTATCCTGCGTGCTACTTTCATTCACACCATTCACTCTGGCCCTAATATCATGATACAAAACGGAACGCTCTGCAGATTCTCCTTGATATCCTGTTATACAGTTTCCTTGTCGGTAAAAATCTTCAACGAAACTAGATGCTCTATCGTTAATTGAGTCGGATTTGTACTCTTGAGTACCTAGACTAATTGGCCCAAAACCACGAGTAATGTCTTCAAACATGAAAGTGTAAGATTGACAGTTTGTTCCACAATCCTGAATCTGTATCGAAGTTTGATATGTATGCCCTGTAACAAGCATGTAATCATCTGGAAGTCCCGTTATTGCTCCATATTGACTGGGAGGAAATTTTAGCCGACAACTAACTCCAGTCCCTTCTCCCGAGAAACCAACTATTTGGTTGCATGAACCGTTATCAGTGATTTCAGCGTCTCTCCCATCAGTATCCCAAGTTGAAAATATCACTGTCGTAGTATCTGCGTTGTTAAACTGAATTCCACCATAAGAACCCTTCCAGTTGATTGTTGAATAATACGTGCCCCGAGGCCCAGTGCCTGGAGTAGCACGAATACTAAATTCATCAAATTCTCCACTGAATTGATATCTTGACCAAATTGAGGCTGCAATGAGTCGAACATCAGTAACTTCACCTGAGGTATTTTGGTACATTTTCTCACCATTTGGCCATGTAATGTATGCGCTCATATTTTGTTCTCCAATGATTCGTCCAGCTGTCCAATATCCGTAGATTATACCTTCAGAATTCGTCTGTCTGTTAGCAGGGAAAAACCAACCATGATCTTCCTGTATTTCGAATCGAACTTCGCAGCCTTCGAGTGGAGAACCGTTGAGTGTGACTTGATATTGTATCGATTGAGCGTCATGGTCCTCATAATTTGAATTGCTTGAGAACACAACGCCTGGATTAGCATAGACCGGTGGAGTTGAAACATTTGAGAGTACACTGCCCAATGGACAAGAATGGGGGTACAAGGCTGATTGAAGTTCGTCAATCGTGGATTGCATATTCTGAATCAATGAGTTGAGTGTCATGATTTGATTCGTCAGATTTGCATTCTCAGTTTGTAAACCTCCAACAAGTTCGATATACTCGGTGATGCTTTGGTCTCTATCTGACAAAGTTTGTTGGTATTCCAAGATTTGTACATTTAAACTCACAATTGTTAGGTTTAAATTAATGGTCAAATTCTCCAACTCTGAGATTATCCTGTTGTTCTCCATGGAATCATTGTTCGCATGTAGAGAAGCAATTTCTAAATTAAGAGCAGCGATGTTTGCTTCTTGCGATGAAATTTCGGAATTAAGTGATTTTATTTGATTGAGTTGGGAAGTAATCTCAATATTATTTTGTTCAATTTCATCATTAAGCGAATCAATTTCTTCTTCTAGAGAGGAGATATCATCTTCGTATTCTGAGGGTGAAGTACTCTGGTCTTCACTTGGTTCTAAACACCCGGCTAAAGTAAGGGTTAGCAAAAGAAACGAAAAAAGAGAGGCATGAAACCTTTTCATGGATTTCTTCCCGAAAACATGGCTATGGAGTGTTTCCACGAATTTAGACACGCCTCACCGAGTGACGTAAAATGTATACAACTTTACCCTATAATTTCTCTTCACATAAACTCTGTTTATTCAATTAAGCCGCTTAACTTTGAGAAATTTGTAAATAGACAACCACCACTCAATTATCACTTCTGTTGTAAAAATGATTGATACATCGTTGACCTGATCGTGACGCATTATCAGG
>CALBJF010000098.1 GCA_937892665.1 uncultured euryarchaeote
GCTCGTTTCCAGTGATCCCGCTCATTCTACATCGGATTCTCTAGGAGTAGAACTCTCTTCAGAACCAACGGCTGTGGAAGGTGTACCTGGACTGTTTGGACTTGAGTTGAATCCTGAAGCTAAATTATCAAGTTTCATGCCCAAATTAGGTGAAAGTTTGTCAGGTATGTCGTCCTCCCCTCTCTCTGCATTAGGGGGTCTTGGTGGCATGTTTGACGCTGATGCAAAAGAAGAGATGGCTTCAATTAAAGATGAAGTCGAAACGAGTGAACTTATTCTTCCTGGTCTCGATGAAGCGATTGCATTTGATGAACTTCTCAAGCATGTTGAAAACCCTCTATGGGACGTTATCGTATTCGATACAGCACCAACTGGGCATACACTTCGTTTCTTGGCGCTTCCTGAATTGATTGAGGCTTGGTCTGGACGATTATTGCGGATGATGAGAGTCTCTGGCGGAATCCGTTCAATGCTCTTTGGAAGAAAACAAAGTCAAGCAATGAAAGATGAACTCGAACGATTCCGTCGACGTGTCCTTCACGTTCGAAGAGTACTCAGTGATGAATCAACCACTTCCTTTACGCTCGTTACAATTCCTGAACGTATGGGTGTTAATG
This sequence comes from uncultured euryarchaeote, assembly GCA_937892665.1. Lineage (GTDB taxonomy): Archaea > Thermoplasmatota > Poseidoniia > Poseidoniales > Poseidoniaceae > MGIIa-L2. The sequence continues at coordinate 618 of CALBJF010000098.1, forward strand.
AAACTCTGAGGGCAAATACATCGTTGAACGAATACGAACTACCAGTTACAGGTTGTTTAGTAAATCGTGTCACACCAGAACTTGATCATCCCTTCTTGATCCAAAGACGCAATGAAGAGCAAGGCCACATCCAAGAACTCAATGAAAAATTAGAGATTCCAGTTACAACCATGGATTTATTTGACGGTGAAATTCAAGGTTTGGAACGATTACGGGTCTATGGTGAATTACTTTATGGCGAGGTTTCAGAATTGGGTGTTCATTTAGGCCCATATGAAGTAGGTGGCCGCCTAAACCATACAGTTCATCGTGGAATGTATGCTGAGTCAGATCAAGATGTTGAACGCATTTACCTGCACTTTCCAGGACTTGATAGAGATGACCTTTCCTTACGCAGTGAAGAAGGAATCCTGTTTGTTGGCGTAAATGGTCGAGAGCATGAAATCCCAACACAATCACCTGCAAAATCAAGTAACGTCAAGGCTAAACTTGAGAATGATGTACTTCTTCTCGAGGTTCCAATTTTGGAATGAGCACCGTTGATTTGAAAATACATTGATGGGTGGGGTAAGCATGGCGCTCGAAGGTTTATCTAGAGGAATTTTCCGTTCGCTTGGTTTTCTCAAGAGTAAACGACGTCTTGATGAGGATGAACTCAAAGAGATGACAAAGAGTCTTAGAAGAGCCTTACAAGAAGCTGATTTCAACGTTCGACAAACAAAAGAAATTGTCGATCGACTTGAAGAACGAATGCGTGAAGAAGAGCCTCGCCCTGGTGTGGATTTACAAACACATGCAATGAATATACTCTACATGGAATTAGTACGCTTACTCGGTGCCGATCATGAATTCCAACCACGCGGTGCAACACTTCTTTTGGTCGGTCTCTACGGTCAAGGTAAAACCACAACTACTGCGAAGCTCGCTGAATGGTATCGTAAAAAGCATGGATTGAGAGTAGCTGTCATCGAAGCCGACGTTCATCGTCCCGGAGCATATGCTCAACTTTCCCAATTGCTTGAAGATTCTTCAGTGGTAGTCTATGGAGAACCTGATGAAAAAGATGCAACTAAAATTGTTCGTAATGGATTGGCAGCCTGTGCTTCTGCAGATTTGGTTATTGTCGATACTGCAGGCCGCCACCAATTAGATCAGGAACTTGTGGTTGAACTCGAAAACATCGCTTCAATCACTCGTGCTACTGAACGCTGGCTTGTTATTGATGCTCAAGTTGGGCAAGCAGCTGGCCCAGTCGCTGCGTCATTCCACCAATTAGCCGGTGTTACAGGAATTGTCGTAACTAAACTGGATGGTACTGCTCGCGGTGGTGGCGCTCTATCAGCAGTTGCTGCAACAGGCGCTCCTTTGGTACACATCGGTGTAGGAGAGAAAGTATCAGATCTTGAAAAGTTCGAAGCAGACAGATTCATTTCTCGTCTT
>CALBJF010000099.1 GCA_937892665.1 uncultured euryarchaeote
ATGAGGCTTTGGCGCTATTGGGTGATGAAGAACGCACGATATTGCCACACATTATCGAACATTTCGCAACATGTGAGTGGACAGCCTCTGGAATTCAAGTAGCGATTTCGAACTCTGCAAAATCAATCGAATTGTCGCCCCGTGTAGCTTACCGCACATTGTATCTCTGCATCATGGGTATTGAAAAGGGGCCTCGTCTGCCTGCAATTCTTTCTGAGTTGAATCGTAAAACGATTATTTCAATACTCAATCAATGCCTTTGAGGAAAGACTCAAAGAACCAGTTATTTTGAAACGTTCGACCCTAAGAATTCAAAAGAGGTCGTACTCTCCTGTTGAACATGGCAGGCGTCTATTGTCCGACATGCGAGGTCGGTGTAGAGGCTGCTGCAAAGTTTTGCTTGTCATGTGGCCATGACCTTCTTGCACAAGGTCCAATTACTTCCACTGGTCATGATTTGAACCAACTTAAGGAGGTTATTCGACACCGTCAAGACCTCTCAATGGCTGAGAAATTTGACATGATTGCTCGAGTTGAGGAAGGTGCCAATCCAATCACTATGGGAATTGCTGCTGCTGCAGACGATGGATCTAATATTGACATCGGCCAAGCATTTGAAGGCAGCGATAGTGAACTTGTATCCAAGAAAGACCACGACTGGGGTCAATCACCAGCAGCTAATGCTGCTGTGCGAGCGGTTGTCAGAGGTACAAGTGGCTGGGATATGATTCAGGCAGGTACTTTGGACATGTCTGAAGGACTATTCCGTGGCGCTATGACTCATGGAATGGATGCATCTACGCACATCCACGATGTTGCAAGTGGGGAGCATGAAGGGATTGATCCTGATGCAATGCGAGCAATCCCAGTCCTCAAGCCACCAAAGCGTAGCTTCTGTCCAAAGTGTGGCTCCGACATTCACGCCAATACAATGCTCCAATGGCGTAAGTGGAGAGAATCATCATCAGATGTTGTCTCAATGCAAATGGAAGCGGCGATGGAAACTGCTCTAATTGAAGTTGCAAGTCATTACGTCAATGTTATTCAAGCGCTCAAAGATGAAAGAGATGATGCTGTGGCAAGAGCTGCAAAATCAACAGCAGACACAAATGCTGAGTCTCTTCGTGAGAAAATTGAAGCAGAAGTTCGGGCTGAACTTGAAAAAGAAGAACCTGCGTCTAAGAAAGAAAAATCAGATGGCGGTAAAAAGGCAGAATCAACCAAGAAATCAACCCCTGCCAAGAAGACTCCGAAAAAGAACAAACCCAAATCTGGAGGAATGTTTGGTTCAAAGCGACCAAAGAAGACCTATGAAGGTGAACCAGGCGGTAAAGCAGATTGGTTCCTCTCAGATGCATTGGATACCATCTATGACCCACATGGTACTGGGAAAGCAGTGAAAGGCGCAACGATTCTAGCAAGATCAGCAGATGGGAATGTCAGAGTTCGCGATGTTGTTCGAGCGTATGCATTACAAGGTAGTGATGGAGTTAGTGAACTCGCTTGGACAAGTCCTCTAACACAATACATTGTCGAAGCATTCGATGCATGTTGAATTTACATTACGACGGATACCGTTGCCAAAGGAATGGTTCTGATTGACATTTGACTCTGAATACGAACCTTTCTTCCAACCTCCTGGGTGGATTATTGGACCAATATGGGCAGTGCTTTACTCAACACTTGCCATCAGTATTTATTACACGATATTAAATCGCGATAAATTAGAAAAGTTCAACTTAATCGTTTTCTTTTTCTTCGCTCAACTTACATTGAATTTACTTTGGCCGAGCGTATTCAATTCAGCAGATTATCTCCTTGCTTTGGTCATGATTAGTTTCATGATCGTATTCTCTGTTATGTATGCGTACTTAACATTCAAACCATTACCGAACGCTTCTAAAATCATATGGCCTTACATTGTATGGATTACTTTTGCTGCTATAATTAACACAGCCTACTACCTACACTTTCGATGAATTCTAACTTCTCGTCACCAGATGGCAGGGTATATCTTCAAGTATAGTTGTTGAAAATGGCTGGCCATGGATTACGAAGGCCTTACCGTCACTCAATTGAAGACGTTGTGCAGAGAACGTGGTTTGAGGGTCAGCGGAAATAAAAATGAAGTGATTATTCGACTCATGGAACATGATGAAGGTTCCGAACCTCAGTATCAACAACAGGTTCAACCTCAATATCAACAACAGAACATGCAAGCACCTCAACAGATCATCCACATTACCAAAAGTTCTGGTGGCGAAGTTCTTGCCCAAACGATTGGAGGTTTCATTATCATGTATGGAGTTTTTAGGATTGGAATGGCAATGTTTTTTTCAGTCGTCGATGAACAAATCTTTCTTTTTGAGTCGGCTCTTGCATGGGGCATAGGATTCCTCTACATCATTGGAGGCGTATTCACGATACTAGCGTACCGAAATGGGCTTTTTTTGACATTAGCGACTCTTATTGCCTCAGGAACTCTATCAATTATGTATCATGATGAATGGAGCCCACTCTCAGTAGGCCTGGATGGAAATCTCCCTATTGAATGGTCTCTTATGTGCTCTTTTTCTTGTTCGTTGATAGTCGCCCTACCATTACTGGCTGGATTTAATGATCTAAAGCCAGGTTGGCCTTTCGATGGCTCAGCCGATTATCAAGCCAATCAGGTCATTACCCAACCAACAGTACAGTCGAGGATTTCCCCGAAATCATTGTCTTCCCAAAGCGACGATAAAATTCTACTCGAATGCCCCTATTGCTCAACTCATTTCAATATTAAAAGTGGAACATCAGGAACTGTAACATGCCCTTCATGTAAGAAGAAACTGTCTGTGTAAAGTCGCTGATTCTTCTCAAAGCGACTCAATGATAAGCGCAATACCTTGTCCACCGCCGATGCATGCAGTAGCGATTCCGTATTTTCCGCCAGAGCGCTTCAATTGATGAGCAAGAGTCAGAGCCAGACGAGTTCCTGTTGCAGCCAGAGGATGACCTAAGCCAACTGCTCCGCCGTTGACGTTGACCTTCTCAACATCTATGCCTAGTTCCTTAACGCAAGCCACAGCTTGTCCTGCAAATGCTTCGTTAATTTCCCAAAGATCGATATCATCAACTGTAAGTCCTGTTCTCTTCAAAGCTTTTCTTGATGCTGGTACTGGACCATAAGCCATTATTGCTGGTTCCAATCCTACAATGCCCCATCCAACAAGTTTGGCAAGAGGCTTGTCCCCATCCGCAGCAGCCTGTGAAGCGGACTTGATGACAACTGCCGCTGCACCGTCAACAATTCCAGAAGCGTTTCCTGCAGTAACCAAGGATTCAGGTCCAAATGCTGTAGGGAGTTTTGCCAGCGATTCTTCTGAAGTATTGTGTACTACGTGATCTTCATCTTTGGCCGTGATAACCGTCTCGCCTCTTCGAGATTTAATGACAACATCAACAATTTCTTCTTCAAAGACTCCATTCTCTATAGAAGTAAGGACTCTTTGGTGTGAGCGGGCTGCAAATGCATCTGTTTCTTCTCGAGTAACGCCCTTTCTGGCACATATCTCATCGCTCGTTTGAGCCATATATTTCCCACAGGTCATGTCTTGAAGATTCGTCATCATGTAATCCTCTACCGGGGGAGAACGACCAAGTTTCCATCCATCACGAGCACCACGAAGTACGTGAGGGGCTTGCGAAAGGTTCTCCATACCACCTGCTACAACTGTTGAAGCTTCATCGAGCATAATCATTTGAGCACCGGTTACAATCGATTGAATACCTGAGCCACAAATACGAGAGAGTGTTAACATCGGCACTTCTTGCGGAATACCCGCTTTCAGACCCGCATGTCGAGCCCCGTAGATTGATTGTGAACAGGTTTGTAGAGCGTACCCCATCACAACATGGTCAACGCTAGAAGGATCTGTATTGGTCTTTTCAAGGGCTCCCTTGATAGCGATTGCTCCCAATTCCTGCGCACTTACAGACTTGAGAAGTCCGCCTTGCTTTCCATCTCCACGCTTTCCTCCAACCCATTCACAAAACGGTGTTCGAGCGCCGCCAACCAGTACTACATCTTCTGCCATGAACCTCCGAGTTCAACTCGGGTCATCAAGGGTACGCTTGGTTGGTTAGAGATTCATCAAGGAAATGATGATGCCACCAATGGTTAAACAAAGCGGGACAATCATGACCTCAAATGCTGAACGCATCTTCCCAAGATTCGCTAATTCAGAACCTCTGTGAAGTGTTGCTTTGATACCGGGCGCATCTTCGCCAACTACTTCCAACAAAGTATTTTGCAATGTTCCATCAAGACCTTCATTTTGAATATCTTCTTGAGGGCGACTACGAGTTGTGCCAAGAATGTATACTGGATTTCCTACGCGAAGAGCATACACTGTCCATCGATGCTTTCGAATATCTCCCCCTGTAAACAAACGGGCAGCAAACTCAGATCCAAGTTCTTTGAATAAACTATCAGCGTGATTCGACTCCCATCTTCGTAAATAGTTACCCAGATCTGCTCTCTTGAACGTTGTAGGTTTAACCAGAACACCTCCAGTCCCATCATTGAGTATAAAGGGGACTGCTCCACTGTCAGTGCGAATTGTACGCCAATGACATTCGGTTTTTGAATTTCCTTCACTATCGGTTGTTGTTTTGCAAATTTTAACCTCGTATTGCCAATTGAATTGTACACAATTCGGTATCACTCTATTTGGATGACC
>CALBJF010000100.1 GCA_937892665.1 uncultured euryarchaeote
CAAACGACTCAAGTTGTTCAGCGACACTTGGTTGTTTTGGCAATTCTGGGACTGACCGTAATTGACGACCCCAAACAGAGATCAAGATGAGAAAGAAGGTTGCTATTGCCCAAACGGTCTCTTGAAGCGACCATCTTGTTTGACCCCAATAGGAGTTTTTTCCATCCAAAAAGAGACTTTCAAACAGTGGGAGAAGAAGAACTCGTTCCCCTGCATGACCTGGGAATTTACCAGCAAATGCATTGACAAGAAGCATCAAACTCGATAGAACAGCTAGGACGGATGCGAAGACAGAAATCCGGGGCGCTTTCTGTTCCATAATAATCCCATCATCTCTTCGAAAGTAGTTCAGCAGAAGTCACTGTATTCGCCATCAGCATAGCCACGGTCATCGGACCTACGCCACCAGGTACTGGAGAAAGTAAAGACGCAGTTTGGGCTACATCAGGATGAACATCCCCTGCAAGTCTCCAGCCACGTTCTCTGGTCGAATCATCGACCCGGTTAATTCCAACATCGACGACGATAGCACCTGGCTTTATCCAGTCAGATTTCACCATTTCAGGACGCCCAACTGCTGCAATGAGAACATCAGCCTCACGACATTCTGCTTGAGCATCCTTTGTTCTGGAATGTACAATGGTGACTGTAGCATCTGCCCCTTTTGCTGCCATGAGTAAGGCTTGAGGCATACCGACATTGAACGAGCGCCCCAGAACGACTGCTTTCTTTCCAGTCAAATCGACGTTTGCCCAACTCAACATTTCCATCACACCAGAAGGTGTACAAGGAACCATTCCATCTGAACGACCTTGAACAAGGCGACCAAGATTGACTGGATGGAATCCATCAACATCCTTACGAGGATCTATCAATTCTGTCAACATCTCCTCATTCATGTGCTTAGGCAAAGGAGATTGAATGAGTATTCCATGCAAATCCTCTTGTTGATTCATATCGAGAATATGTTGAGCAACGACCTCTTGTGGTGTATCTTCTGGCAATTCAATATGAGTTGATTTAATACCCAAACGACCACATGAGCGAACTTTGTTACTCACATAGACATGAGAGGCTGGATCATCGCCAACAATAATGACGGCGAGGTGAGGTTGTACTGAACATTCAGAGATTCGATGTTTCAATCGCTCTTCTAGGTCGGCAGCGCATGCTTTCCCGTCAAGTCGTGTTGCGCTCATAGCACGTCGTGGCACTAATTCGGTTTGAGCATTCGCATCCAAAAGGGTTGAAATTTTGGAGCCAACGGAGGGACTCGAACCCCCGACCGCCTGATTACAAATCAGGCGCACTACCAGCTATGCTACGTTGGCCTTGTTACGCCATTCTCATCCCCTTCATGAAGGAAACGGTCAAATCTCGACAAGGTCAATAGGTAAACCCACTTCCGATGGATATGGACGAAGCGCCCGGAGAGTCTCTCATTAACGCACTTGCTTCGACCAGAATTGGTAATGATACCATCTTCAGTTGGTTTGCTCGCTACCAACAAGCCAAGAGCGATGGACATGATGCTGTTAACGGAACAGTCGGTTCCTTACTCGAAGATAACGGACAACTCGCTATCAATCATGTCGTGGATGAAATGCTTCGAAAAGCACCTCAACTTGAATTTGCAGCTTACGCTCCATTGAAGGGATTACCCTCCTTCCTCGACTTGAGCATCACTCTTGCTCTTGGAGAGCACAGATCGACTCTGGAAGAGATGGGGTTTACATTCACATCAACCGCAACACCAGGCGGATCAGGTGCTTTGTTCTTAGCGGCCTCAAACCTTTGTGAACGAGGAGAAGCGGTTCTTCTTCGAGACCGATATTGGGGTCCTTATGCTGGATTCCTGAAAGGCTCTGGCCTTGACATTGCTACATGGCCACTTTTGCCAGAAGAAGGAGGAGAATATCCATTCTTTGCAGACGCTGCTTTTGAGAAAGAAGTCGAACAACTTGCCTCAACACAGAGTACAGTCATGGTATGGTTGAATGATCCTGCTCACAATCCAACGGGATTGACGATGTCCTCTGAAGGACGACGAGCAGCTCTTGATGTGATGATGGCAAGCGCATCACGACACCCGAAGATTGGCCACACTCTCCTCTTAGATGCAGCATACAGCCTGTATGCAGATGAACCACATGGATGGGGAGAAACCATTGTTGAGACTATGGAAGATGGAACCCCGTG
>CALBJF010000101.1 GCA_937892665.1 uncultured euryarchaeote
ATATCAAACGTCATCAGGTTCATCCATCTTTGCAGGTGTTACGACACATGGATTCACCCTCGGCACAGAAGTGCTTGCCGACTACGATCAAGATACGAGTTATTATGGCACAGATCTATTCCTTGCAGAACGAGATACAACAGGTACGTGGGAATGGGCCTTAATTGGTGGAAGCACAGGCCAAGATGACGTGTACGAGATTCACCCTTCTTCCGAAGGAGGATCACTGGTTGCCTTTTCATACGAAGATTCAGGGTCTTTTGGTTCGCATAATATCACTTCAGTAGGCTGGTATGATGGTGGCGTATGGCACTATGAAACCGATATTGATGGCGATGGTGTTCTCGATGGAGTGGATAATTGTCCAAGGGTTGAGAATTCATTGCAACTCAATTTTGACTCTGATGAACGCGGTGATGAATGCGACCCAGACGATGATAACGATGGTATCGCAGACGATCTTGATGATTGCGCTCAAGGCCAGATGGATTGGTCGAGTACACAATGGACGGACCACGATAGCGATGGATGTCGAGATTTAGATGAAGACTTTGATGATGACAACGATACTGTATTTGATCACCTCGATTCATGTCAGAAAGGTCCAATCGGATGGATTTCAACCCCAGAGAGCGATATTGAAGGCGATGGATGTTCTGACTTTGATTCCGATGGTGACGGTTTAGTCGATCAAATGGACAATTGCCCAACCATCATCAATGAAGGTCAAGAGAATCTTGACAACGATAATTTCGGAGATCCATGTGATTCTGATGAAGATGGAGATGGTATTGAAAATACCAATGACCAATGTCCAAGAGATCTCGAATCCTGGAATTCTGAAGTGTTTAACGATTGGGACCGAGATGGTTGTCTTGACAGTCTAAATGACTTTGATGATGATAACGATGGAATCTTGGATATGATGGGTTCAACACCAATTGATCAATGTCCAAAAGGCGTCATAGGGTGGAATTCCTCTGATGCTAATCTCGATTGGGATCAAGATGGATGCCATGATGATGGTGAAGATGAAGACGATGATAATGATGGATTTGAGGACGTCCTTGACCTCTGCCCACGTGGACTGATTGGTGCTGTATTGCCTTCACAGGACGCAGATGGAGACGGATGCGTTGATGGTGTGGAAGATGTTGATGATGACGCAGATGGTGTTCTCAATGAAGCGGACTTGTGCGCAAGAACGCCCCTGAGTACCATCGTTGATGGCGACGGGTGCTCTGCTCTACAAGCAGACTCTGATTCTGATGGCGTTCTCAATGCGGACGATCTTTGTCCTGTTACGGTTGCTGGTGATGAAGTTGATTCTGATGGCTGTAAAGTCATTGTAAACAACGATGCTTCAAGTGGAGAGGAATCGTCATCGTTTGGAGTAAATCAGATTCTTATCGTACTTGCTTTACTTCTTGCGATTGTTGCTGGCTTCATGACATTCAAGCCAGTAAAACCTCAATCTGCGCCGAAGACAATGCCTGCTGTTCCTCAACCGATTGCTCAACCACTTGTCGTTGAAGCCCCTGTCGATGACGTAGGTACCTCCGAAGAGTAGTCTCAAGCATAGATGAATGCTGGTGATAATGGGATCGCAACACCGGCTTTTCCAGTTGTATCTTCTTCGCTTTCACCGTAAACAACATTGACGCTATCAAGGCCAAGTTCATTTGCAATGAAATCCGTACTGTCCCGATAAATACTGTTTTCTTCGAGATTCGAAAGCAGGACTCGCTTCTTTTCATCATCCCATTTGAACACTTGAGGAAGCATACGCTTGTTCCAGAATCCAAGTCGTTCTCCACGATGTTCTCCTTGAGCAAGATCAGATTGTGTAAGAATTCCCATGAAGGCCTTGACATTGTTTCCTTCTGCAAGATGTTGGAGTGCCATTTCAGCCATTTCATAGCGCCATGGAGCAGCTGTAACGATGGTGAGTGAGGTTGCTTCTCCGTCGAGATGACGTTCTGCAACACTTCGAACCTTACGTGCTTGTTCGAGGATATCTCGAATCAATGTCTCTCCATCGAGGAGTTCCTGGTCTTCAAGCGAACATGGAGCCATTTCAGTGAATGTATGAGCGGCAAGAAGGCCTTCTCCTCCCAAATGAGACCACCAGTCTTCAGCAAGGTGAGGTGTTGCGACTGCGATCATATGCGTCCATGCATCGAGAACTTCTCGTCCAACTTCGACATTACCGCCACCACGACGAACATACCAGTTGATGTCTTTGACCATGTCATAATGAGAGCATTCTACAGCCCTTCTCAAATCAAAACGATCCATTGCATCGGTCCATTGTTGAACACGCTGACGAAGTCGAGCCATCATCCATGCATCGATATCGCTTGGCGCACCATCCCAAGCAAGCAGTTGTTCAGGCATTGTCTGTAACTGCATCATGACTCGATGATTGGCTTCGAGCGCAGTATCAGACCAATCCATTCCAGCGGTTGGGTTTGCTGCAAAGAGAATGAACAGACGAACAGTGTCTGCTCCAAATTCTTCAATCATCTGTTCAGGCGAAACTGTGTTTCCAAGTGATTTACTCATCTTTGCAGAACGCTGCGTCAATACAGAATTACACTGTGGACATGGCAAACCTGCCTTGTCAACTGGGAGTGTAATGGAACATGGCTCACAGTATGGTGCTCCTTTGTTGACCATTCCTTGACAAAGCAACTCACTGAATGGCTCATCGATGGTATGGAAACCAAGGTCTCGAAGCGCCTTGGTGTAAAACCGAGCATAGATCAAATGCATTTGTGCGTGTTCAATTCCACCGCAATAGAAATCAACATTCATCCAGTAATCAGCGATGTCCGATTTGTACCATGAATCGTGATTATTGGCGTCAGTATATCGCAAGAAGTACCATGATGAATCGACGAACGTATCCATCGTATCAGTCTCACGTTGAGCGGGTTTTCCACATTCAGGGCACGTTGTGTTGAGGAATGAAGCGGATGTTTCTAATGGATTTCCTTTTCCATCGAAGACCACGTCGCGTGGAAGTTCAACTGGAAGTTGGTCTTCTGGTACAGGGACTGCCCCACAGTCTTTACAATGAATAATTGGGATTGGGGTTCCCCAGTAGCGTTGC
>CALBJF010000102.1 GCA_937892665.1 uncultured euryarchaeote
GACGTGGGATAGATCAAAATCGCTTATTCTGATTCCCCCACCATATTCGACATCATAGCCAAGGCTGGGGAGTGGTGTGAGAATGTCGCTGAAAATAATGGCTGCATCTATACCATTGTATCTTTCAAGTGGCTGCATTGTGATTTTGGTACACAGATCAATATCCATACATCTTTCCCAAAATGAATGTTGTGATGCTATTTTTCTATATTCAGGGAGGTGACGCCCAGCTTGGCGCATGAACCAGACAGGCGTTCTATCAACAGGTTTGAGATGTAAAGCAGATACAATTCGTTCCTTTCCGTTCATATTACCACTCCAACTCACTGAGTACTTCATCCAATGCTTGAGCCATTCCAAGAATGTGATGTTCTTCATGCACGGTGGATAAAAATCCGATTTCATAAGCAGAAGGCGCAAGCATGTATCCTTTCTCAAGCAGACCTCTGTGAACATCAGAATACAACAAACCAGCATCACTGGGTATCAAATCAGCACGTGCGGGTGGTTGGGCTGGACTTGGAGAAAACCAAAACAAACTGCTGCGACGTCTCAATCGCATGGGATACCCATGCTTTTCAAGAATCGGTTCGACTGAACTTTCGAGGAATTGGCCAAGTGATTCGAGTTGATCATAGGCATCATCATCAAGAAGATCGAGTGTTTTTATCCCAGCAGCCATTGCGAGAGGATTACCTGAAAGGGTTCCTGCTTGGTACACTGGTCCGAGCGGTGATAACTCGTCCATAATCTCGCTACGAGCCCCGTATGCTCCAACTGGAAGACCTCCTCCAATGATTTTTCCTAGTGCTGTGATGTCTGGAGTGACTCCTGAGATATCTCCATAACTCCCGTCTTTGAATCGAAAACCACTGATTACTTCATCAAAGATTAACAACGCACCGTGCTCATGGCATAAGTCTCGAAGTTTAGCAAGATACTCATGACGTTGAACAAGCAGACCGTTGTTAGCAGGTAGAGGCTCGATTATTACCGCAGCGATCTCATCTCCATGCTCAGCAAACAAATATTCTACGGCTTCATCATCATCTAAAGGTGCAATCAAGGTCGTAGCTACGGTATCCTTCGGGATACCAGGACTGCTTGCAATCCCAAAGGTGGCCAATCCACTTCCCGAACTAACCATTAACGAATCTACATGACCATGGTAACAGCCTTCAAATTTTACCAATAAATCCCTACCAGTATACCCGCGAGCGAGTCGAACTGCACTCATAACAGCCTCAGTTCCAGAAGATACAAATCTAACTTTATCCATATATGAAAATCGCTTTTTGACTCGCTTAGCCAGTTCAATTTCACCTATGTGAGGTGCTCCAAAAGAAGTCCCATTCTGCATTTTCTTGTAAACCGCATCGAGAATCTCTGGATGTGAATGGCCATGAACAAGAGGACCCCATGATTGAACAAAATCCACGATACGATTCCCATCCACATCAGTTACGATGGCTCCTGAAGCCTTTTCAAAATAAATTGGATTTCCATGAACAGATTTGAATGCTCGGACAGGTGAATTCACACCGCCAACGAGATGCTCTACTGCTTCGTTATGAAGTGAATCTGATTTACTTCTCTGCATGCTAATTCCTCAAATCCAATTGCGAGAGACTGCTTCCCTCGTGTGGTAACTAACAATTATGTCAGCGCCGGCTCTTTTGAAGGAATGGAATATCTCACGAACCATATTCGCTCTGGATTCTACGTTGTTGGCCGAAGACATAACCATCGAATATTCACCACTTACATTGTACACGGCTACAGGTCTAGAGACAACATCAGCGACTTGACGGACAACATCAAGATACGTCATTGCAGGTTTGATCATGATGATATCTGCACCCTCTTCTTCGTCGCTCGTAGCTTCGAGGATGGCTTCACCATAGCCTGAACGGATATCCATTTGGTGGGTTGAACGATCGCCAAAAGCAGGTTCCGAAGAGGCTGCATCGCGGAATGGCCCGTAAAAAGATGAAGCGTACTTGACAGAATAAGAGAGAATTCCAGTATTCACAAACCCTGCATTT
>CALBJF010000103.1 GCA_937892665.1 uncultured euryarchaeote
TCGAGGTAAACAAGCACATTTTGATTTGCAATACCGTCTTGGTCAACGGTATCGATATCGAATAATCGTCCCGAAATCAACCAGAAGTCGCCACGTGTTGCGTCAACTCCATCTACAAACTCTATTGTTACTGCAGAGCGATGTGAAAGGAAGAATGATTGATTCGCAGAACCATCTCGATAGTATCCTTGAGCAATAACATCTGCTTCAAGCAAATTATCACCGAAATCAAAGAAGTCTTGGACAGTCCAGTCATATGAGAAAGAGCCATCAGCCCCTGTTGTAACTTGACTTAATACAAATCCATCAACCTTCAGTTCGACAACATGACCTGCAACTGGTTGAAGTTGATTGTCAAGAACAGAACCTGTAATGGTCACCGTATCAGTGACTGCAAGCGGGCTTGTAATTGAAACGTCAACAAGAATCTTGCTGTAAATCGTCCATGTTCCATTTGAATCGCTTGGGAGGTAGAACGAGGTTCCGTTGAATTGTGTTTCGAGGACAACTGGACCGAGCGTTGCATCAGCAGGAACTGGAATCACCGCAGTAAACAAACCAGTTTCATCAGTAGATACATTGGTCATCCAGACTCCACCGAGATAAATATCGATACTCTGATCAAGTAGCGGATTGTCGACAATATCAAGCAGTCTCCCTTGTATTGTCATTGTATCTTCCCGATCAACCGAACCAGTGGCTGTGATTAGAAGGATTTGAGTTGGTACACTTACATTGAAATTAATCATATCGCTACTCGCCATGTAGAATTCCGGATCAACAGCATCACCGATACCAATTGGATCAACCCAATCGCGTCCACCTGTAAATTGAACTTCGACCATGTGTCCACCAGATGGCGTCGATTCAGGTACTGTGTAGACAATCGAAAATACACCAGTTGATGCATTGGATTGTACGCTTGCAACAGGGACACCGTCGACAAGCATTCGGACAATGGCTACAGATTCAACACCGTCAACATACAATGGTAATCCAAGGTCATCGAGGAGGGTTCCGTTAACATACAATGTTTCTCCCGCAGTCAGTTGTTCTGTGTGTTCGAGAATCGTCATATTCGTTTGTGCTAAAGTCACGTATTGTGTCGAAGCATTGTATCCGAGTAATCCCGTGGTTCCTGATATTCCAAGATATTGAGCTTGTACATTCGAAAATCCGACGGTGGCATTGAACGGTACAAGTAACGAGCCATTTGCAGTTCCATTCGTTGCAGTCGTAACGGTGACTGAAACTTCATCGGTTTTATCCGTCGCTGGTAGAATAAACGTAATCTGTTGACCACCTATCGCATTTCCAGTATTATCTTCAAGAAGAATTCTGACATCAAGCAATGTTCCTCGCTCAGTTCGATCGTTTAGAGTGGGTTGTCCAAGAGCATCGAGAGATGGCGCTAAGAACGTAATAATCGAATACCCTCGGCTATCGAATGATGTATTATTTTTCGAACCAACATAGAAGTTCACTGTTGGAACAATTGAGGCTTCAAGCACATGTGCTCCAGCCTCAAATCCAGGTGTTAGCGTGAGAGTTGCATTCCACCATCCACCGTCTTGTACTGAACCGTTGCTCACAGCAAATCCAACAGGTAGGTCATCAATTGTGAACAGAACGTTGGCGGTTAGACGTGACCCATCACGATTCATCAATCCTGTTCCATTGTCAGAAACAACACGTCCAGAGACATTGAAACTTGACCCAGCAACAGGGTTATCTGTAATTTGGTCAACAACAAGGAAGGTCAATGAACGCACTGTTACACTTGAGAGATTTGCTTGGGACAAGAGTAGATCAGAACTTCCGTTGTAGAAGTAACTGACAATAATGAGACCAAGAGGATGGCTACTTGGAACAGTAAACGAGGTGTTTGCCGTACCTGAACCATCTGTCGTAACTGTTGGCAACCATGTTTCATGGAAGAGTGTTGTAACACTTGAATTACCTACAGGTCTAAAGTTGAAACTAGATTCCACCAAAGTCGCACTGAGGTTAACCGTCTCTCCTCTGTTCACCAATACGGGATTGCCTGGTTGTAGGCCTTCCAATTGGGTAACTCCGAAAACAAACACAGGGTTTGAAATCTCTGATGCGAGGTAATACAAAGACGAATCTTCGACGACCTCAACGACAAGGGTTCGAGGACCACGGATTGTTCCATTGTTTGACACATCAGTAGGAACAGTCAGATTGAAACTGCCGTTAGAGAGAGTTGGAACCCCACTTCGAAGTAGTTCTTCTGGGTTTGATTCCCAATACACATCAAGACGGACACCGGAGATGAGAGGCCGTAGTGGATCATCATCGTCAAGAATTTGACCCTTCATGTTAAAGTCCACACCGGCCGTAATTGTCGATGGCAAAACATCGATACGAATATCAGTTGGAACTTGTACTGTCACGTTAACAAGTGTACTGTTACCAATTCTACGACTGTTTCCAACTGCTAACGGATCGGTTAAGTCATCTCCA
Organism: uncultured euryarchaeote; assembly: GCA_937892665.1. GTDB lineage: Archaea > Thermoplasmatota > Poseidoniia > Poseidoniales > Poseidoniaceae > MGIIa-L2. Next base: position 2,488 of record CALBJF010000103.1, read on the forward strand.
ACAAACATCTGTAGAGTGTATTGGCCTGGAGCAACGTTGGATGAACTCCATGTAAATGTCGCATTACCATTGGCGTCTGTTACTGCTGTTCCCAAAGAAATGTTTGTGTTACCATAGTCCCAAATATAATCCACTGTGACACCTGAAACATTTGAGTTATCTGCTACATCATAGACACTCGTATTGAACAAAACCGGATCTCCTGAAACATAGTCCATTACCGACAGTTCCTCTTCAACCAAAAATTCAGATTCAATACCGACAGTAACTGACGGCAATACAGGTGGATTTGGAGGAGTAGATGGATCTACAACTCGGTAATATGCACCACCAGCAGGAGCCATTGCTTCGAAGTTGAAGTCAATAACAACCTCATACCCATTTGATGGAAGTATTGTAGGCATGACAACAGTGAGATTGAATTTACCTGTTGCATTGTCAAGCATCCCATTTGCAAGGTCGATTGGGAACCCTTCGGCATCAAGCATTGTCATCGAAATGACAGTATCATTGCCAAGCACGCTTTCATTTGTGTATAAGCCATCAAAGAGATCGCCAACCACATATGTTGTGTTTCCAAGATGTGTCCAATCTTGCAAGACACTCACATTCCAACCAAGTTCAGCCTGTACTCGAATGGAACCATTATCGATCCCTGATTGATACAATTCCGAACCGTTGTATTGAACGTCAAAGATGTAGTCATTCGGCCTGAGGGTTGAATCAAGAGGCCAAGAGAGCGTTAGCAGAGATGAATCAGGATCACTGGTGGTATTTACCCATGTTCCGTCAAAGTAGAACGAGTAATCACCAGGAACCGCAAGTCCGACCTCGACACCCATGTGATCAGAGATTTGAACAAGAACATTCGTTGGCTCACCACGCAGTTGTGGAGTCGCAATAACCTCAAAGTTCAGTATACCAACAAGTGAATACTGCTCAACTCCGCTTAGATTAGCATCATCTGTAGATTCATACAAATCAGGGTAGAAGCGCAATCGAGTTTCAAGGAGACCTGCTGCTACGTTAACGTCCGTAGAATTAAGGAAGAATTGGATGTTAAACACACCATTTACAGATTGGTTGAAGACTTCAACCCATTCTCCACCGCTGTTATTCTCACGCATAGAGAAAGAGAGATTTCCATTCATACCGACAGGAGAAGCGCCGATTGTCAAAGCTGTTCCGTTAACCCAGATATTGTCATCAAGAAGTAGAAGACTTGAGTTCGTTCCTGGACCTTCAAGGGTAGCCGTCAAGTTCGGAGCATCTCGTATATCGAGCGTAATTGATTGCGTTACTGGACGTAGATGATATGTCGGAGCAGTAAGGCCTGCAGCAGATTGAACCCATCCATCGTAACCCAATGTTGCGCTTATGTTTGTCTTTGTCTCAAGTTCATCTAGAGTGATTTCAAATGTCCAAGTACCTGATGGACTGACTGTTGTAGTTAGATTTTGAGCACCGTTAACTGAGGAAGTAAACGACAACCATACAGTCGAGTTCACGACTTGTGAAGCATCTGAGAATGGTGGTTGCTCATAACCAATGAATCCTTCAATCGTTGTGGTTGCTCCAGCACCAACAATTGGGGAATTAATGACGTTCGGAGATGTGTGATTGAGCGTAGCATCATCGGTTACATTCATCCACCATGAGTTACTTGTTCCAGATACTGTCGAGTTTGGAGTTAGAATTGTCTGGGCAGATACATACCCTTTCTGTTCCACTTCAAGCATGATCGCTCCAAATCCAGGAGGAATAATTTCAGTTGGAAGACCTTGGAGAGTAAACGAACCGTTTGCATCAGTCATTGTGACATTGATGAGACGTTCAGGAGTATTCAATCCACTAGCACCTGCAAAAGCATCAACAAGAGGAACAAGATAGCCTTTCACAAGAAGTTCTTCAATGGCCGTTTGATTTTCAAGGAATCCTATATCGCCTGTAATTGTGATGTCGCCGTCACTTCCATCACGATCAAAGTTAACGGGAGAATAGGTGACATTTCGGATATCCAGTTCTGCAGGATCTGGACATGGATCGAAAGGAACCCACCCGAAATCAAGTCCGCCAGCGGAACTGGATTGTTGAATTCGAACTTCAGCCCAGGTCCTCAAATGTTGAGATCCTACAGCATAACCGTTCCCATTCCAATCGCCACCTTTGAATCCACTAACAAGACGTGCTGGAAGGCCAATAACACGTGCCATAGTAACAAAAGTTGTAGCGAATTCACTGCATGTTCCTTCGTTTGCTACTTCAAGCATGAAGGTGGAGAGGTCTTCTCCATCAACCAGTCCTGAGCCATCGAAATTGAGTTTGAATTCTGTAGAACTGTTTCCTTCTCGCAGGAATGTTTCCAATGCAAGTGCCTTATCGTAGGCATTGACTGCAGAAGAATCAGTGATGACACCGTTTGTAATGTTCATAACAACCGAGCGTGCATCTGTCGTATCGGTATAGTAGGCGGGTAATTCTATTTCATAAGGGAAACCTTGCCCTGCAATACTGTTGCTCGCAAGCACGTCCCAATCAAAGTAATACTCTGGCTGTTGAACGATGATCTCTTCGACAAATCCACCAGATACTTCGTAACGATGTGTGTCATTTGTTCGAGTCAAAATTACAGCGGAATCCGCCCAGAAAGAGACATTCGTCGTCGAGGCTGGCATCGGCAGAGCGCCATCACCAATTGGGAAATTATAGGTGATTTGCCATGTAATTGTGTCATTGGCAAACGTTGTACTCGCCATGTGTGTCAAATTCGTGAGCGGTGGAACCACTTCAGAAGCTGGGTGTACGCTGTTGTCATGTGAAAAGGAGTTGCCTGTAGGGATATCGTTGGTATACTTTCTCCAGTACTTAGCAAGATCTTCTTCAACAGAGCCAGTTGTGTTGTTTGCCCAGAAGATAACCTCGTTTTGAGGCATATCATCAGTCGGATCAAACAAATTGAATGGAGCACCTACGCAGTTGAAGAACCAGAATTGTTGTGGGCATTCAGCACCATCAAGCATACCTCCACCATCAGTGTCGGGGTTTCTCCAATCAGAACCAGTTGCATTTTCCACCGCATCAGGTATACCGTCGTTATCGTAATCATCTGGAAGTAAATCATCGGACGGATCATTTTCAGGATTGGTGCTATCGAAATATTCAGTCCGATCATCAACACCACCATTATCTGTGTCGACGGCCAAATAATCGGTTACCCAGATATCTGTCGAACCATTTGTAATTCCTATGAATGCAAGATTGCACCCCGTGGTATTTTCAAAGTAAGAGTTGATTCCGTCCCCATCAGGGTCGAGTAAATTGAAACATGGTTCTGTTGGGTCGGTGTTATCGAAGACTTCATCGTAATCATTTACACCATCGCCGTCTGTATCGACAAGTGTTGGATTTGAGAACCAACCAAATGTGCCAAGTAATTCTTGCCAATTAGCGAGTCCATCGCCATCTGAGTCTGTGTAGTCATCGTCACAGTACGTTCGAGTGGTACCAATTGTTCCGTCACTGTTAGCAGCAGTATGGCAGAAGGAACCATTGCGGTTGTCGACAGATGTTGGGGTTCCTGTCGGTCCAACCGAGACACCTTGCATGACATTGTTGACCACACTTAGATATGCGAATGAGGAGAAGGTTCCCGATACATTGTAGAATCCAATACCTCCATTTGGATTAAATCCACTCCCATCGGTGACTTGCAGTTGATTTGAACCAGAGGTATAGGAAACAAAACTGGTGG
>CALBJF010000104.1 GCA_937892665.1 uncultured euryarchaeote
ATTCCAAAGGGTGTGTATTCACACGTAACCTTACGAAAACGTTGGTTGATTCTTTCAATATCTCTCGGAATTCTTGGTTTCGGAATTGGATATCTTATCTTCAATCAACTCCTCATCGGATTTGTTGGGAGCTTAGTGGGTCAATTTCTCGCCATTGTGGATTATATCGATCGCCGCTCAACTGCAAATAAATGGATTGAAGAAATGTTGAGCGCACTCCATGTCGACATTGATGATTTTGAGGGAGCACTCACTCTCGAGCGAATCCTTGAACAGGTGAATATGCAAACGATTGATGTCGAGAAGAATCCTGTAAGAACACGCGGAAATGACGTTCGAGGGTTTACTGAGGGCGTAATTGAAGCGGATTTTGATGAAGAACAAGACATTCGCCCAATATCCAAGCATGATCAATATGCAGATTTAGAGCAAGAGTTGACCTTAGCGGAACAGGTTAAGGCAGAAGCCGATCAGAGATATGCCGAACATGCTCAACAGCGCTGGGAAGAAGCGGAACGAAACGATCCAGACCTCATCGAAGCGGGCGTAAAGCGTCTTGGAGATCTCGTAACAACCGACTATTTTGAAAAGAATCATGACCCTGAAGCGGTCTCAACATTGACATCTTCTCAATCTTCAAGCGAAGAGAAGTGAACCAGAAGAGCGTCGACATCATCACGTAACTGGCGAATAGATTCGTTTTCAATTTGAACCTCGATACGAATGCTTCCTTCATCTTCTTGAACTGAAAAGACATATCCTTCAGAACGTAGAATCGACTGTAACGAAAGTGATTCATCTCCTGAACCTTCCCAAGCAATGGTGACATGGTGGTGGGAGGTCATGATTGCTCGAAAGGGTGGACTCATATGAGGATGACGTGAGCAGTCACCATGGCGGATTCAAAGGCTGACCTTCTTGCAGGCGCAGGAGGGTTGGTGACTGAAGAATCTCAAACCCACCATGAAGGGAGGAAAGCATTGCTTCTTGTTCGTAATAACGAAGACTGTTCTGAGTTTATGGCACTTGCTAAAACAATGGGGATTCTTATTGTTGAACGCGTCGAGCAGCGAGGAAGAGACGATCCCAAGTGGTTCATGGGTCAAGGAAAGTTGCAAGATATCGCTGAGGAATTAGCATCGCGTACTGCAAAACATCCCTGGGAAAATGTGGACTTATTGCTTCTTCATACCAATGCGACACCACGCCAATTGGTCGGTGTAAACGATACTGTTGGATTGGAAGTTTGGGATCGTGTTCGCCTCTTACTTTCTCTTTTTACAGCCCACGCATCCAGTGTTGAGGCAAGGACTCAAGTCAGAATTGCACGATTACAATCCGACAGAACTGTTTTGAGAGAAGTGGTAAAACAACAAACGACTGGCGAACGTGCTGGTTTTGGTGGTGCGGGTAAAACTGCAGCGGGTTCCGTTCTCACCAATGTTAACGCAGAGTTAGCAGCCTTGAGAAAGAAGCAACGGAAGCAGAATAGATCCGCATCTGAACGCCGCAAACAACGTAAAAAACAAGCTGTCACTGTGGGCTTAGCCGGATATACAAACGCAGGAAAATCGAGTCTATTTCGCAACCTTTCAGGGAAAGAAGTTCTTGTTGAGGATCGACTTTTCTCAACGCTCGAATCCACCATCGGTCGACTCGAAGCAAGTCCACGCGTACTCTTAGCAGATACAATCGGATTCATCGATGGTTTACCGAATGCGACACTTGATGCTTTTCGAGCAACACTTGCTGAAGCGATCGAATGTGATTTGCTGCTCTTACTTGTTGATGTCGGGGACCCAATTGCAGAGATTGATCGTAAATTACAGACGTCATTGCGTGAACTTGCTGAACGTGTTCTTGAATCAGATCACGCATCAATAATGGAACGGATTCAACTCGTTCTAACAAAGGCAGATACTGCGAGCCAAACATCTGTTGACTCTGCAGTTGAGATGGTCGCAACACATGGGTTCATCGATCCAATTGTCATTTCTTCCCACACAGGAGTTGGTATCGATGAATTGCGCACATCGATGCTTCATTCTCTTTTTGGCCCTCAACGAAGCGTCATTCTCCATCCAGGAAAGAAAGGGGAACCTGCTATTGAATCGCTCCTTTCACGATTATTCGATACAGTTTATGTCCATGACCATCAGCGAGATAGCAACCTTATCGAGGTACGAATCAGTGCCTCTGATGAAACGCTTGCTATTCTCCAAGCGACCTATGGTGAACGCATCGAACTCAAGTAGACCGAGGATGTGCAGACTTTATGGGCGAAGAAAACGAAGAGGTTTGGGAGGGCATAGAAGGCCTTCCTGAAACTGATTCATCCGTTATGTTTGCCACATCTGGAGCGACCTTCACCATACCAGATACGTCGTTGCATCCAATCACAAAATCGATTGCTGTTTTTGTCATCTTCATTGCAGCCTCTGGATTTCTAAATGGACTGGACTATGCTTCGCCAGAATCTGGAATTGTACAACCCGATGAATTCGTATACCAGTTATCAAAAACTGCCCCTCCGAATTCTGCAATGTTTGATGGATTTATTTACGATGATGTTGGCGAACCGATTGAAGGCGCTTTAGTCCATCTTGAATGGGAAGAAACGCCCGGCTTCTTTAATTCTTCAGAAATGTATACCGATGCAAATGGCTCTTTTTCTTTTGAGGAAATTAAGCCGGGGCTTGCACGAATAAATATCGTGGTTGAACGAGATAATTACTCCGATCTTCTTCAGGAACGAATCCTCCTATCCCCTCCGGCATTTATCGAGCCCTATGGCTTCACTAACCTTGATTTCCATGTCCCATCACAGGAAGAATATGCAGAACAGCCTTGCCGCTTTGGACAAGAAACCTGTAGCATCAGAGAGATTGACCGTACAGGTGAGCAAATGGAGAATCCGCGTATGGATCCAAGCGCAGCTGGGATTTACATCATGATCGGTTTTGCTTTCATGGGAGTTTCAATCATCTCCGTTGGTTTTGTTATCTGGGCTCTCAAAACTGGCTCTGTGGCTATTCTTCGAATGAGTACAATGTTTGCGTTCTTTGGCATGGGACACTACTACGCAGCCTGTATTCTGGGATTAACTGCTTTCTTACTCACATTCGCTATCCCGAAACGCAAAAAGGTCTTGCAAGATGGTGATGTTGAAGCAAATCTGCAATCTTCCTTATGAGGGAAAATGCATCGGACAACATGGACCTGACCCAATCCACATGGATGGTTCGAGACCTAGAACAGGCTGCAAGCGATGTTCTACTTCTCGAAGATGATTCAGTCATTGCAGGAGGATGGGATGGAGCGATCAAATATTGGTCTGCTGAAGGCGATACAATCTGGGCAATTGAAACCCCAAATCGCATCTCTTGCTTAACCATAGAATCAGACAAACTCTATGCAACATCTGGCCTTCATCTTCTTAAAATTGATTTGAAGACGGGAAATATCGATTGGCAAATTGGACTCGAAGGTTCTGCAGATGCTGTTGTCGTCACTAAAAATCGCGTCATAGCATCCTCTTCTGTCTATGATATTGAGCATAATGACTTCCTTGAATCTGCAATATGGTCTGTTTCTTTCGAGGGAGAAGTCATTGAAACGCATCGAATGGATGAACGGCCATGGACACTCCAATTATCGGAGTTGAACGTTGTCGCAGGGCTCGGACGGCCAAAGAGTGGATGGATTAAACTGGATGGAAGCGGAGGTATCATCGAGCAAAAACAAGGGTGGAAAACGCCTACAATTTGCTCATCCAAAACGAGGCCTATTCTCTTTGGGCGCGCTGATGGTTCAGTTGTTACTATGGATGAATCTGTTCTTCATGAAATGAAAGAAGCGATTGCTGCTATTTCAAATCGAGAAAACAGCCTCTTAGTAGCCGATGATTCGGGTCAAGTAGATCTGGTGGTATCAAATCAAATTGTTTGGTCGAAGACTGGAGATGCCGTTGTCGGTCTTGAACACGGATTCAATCACAGTGGTGATACAACGACCTGGGTTGCTCGCTGGAATGGAGCAGTTGGAAGCGTCTCTGTACGAAATTCATCCACCGGAGATGAGGTTGCAAGTATGAGCGGAGAACGTGTTCATGCCATATCAGTTAACGAGAAGAGAGTTGGAATCGCAACAGAAGGTGGACAGATTATGATATGGGAGCAGGCATTGTTTGACCGACGAAGTAATCAAGAAACATCTGCTGATCAAGGCGATGAGCATCGAAATTCAATGCTTGCAAAGTTACGAGCACTCCGTAAGTGATTTCGAATAGAACGAGTAGTCAAAAGAAGACACGTACGGTAAAGAAATTAGTTTATCAATGAGGAATGGTGAGTCTAAACCATGAAGACCAAAGCCATCCTTGTTGCGGGAGGGAAAGGCTCGCGTCTCTACCCATTTACACGTTATACTCAAAAAACACTCTTGCCGTTGTACAACAGACCGGTTATTGATTACGCCTTAGGAACAATACGAAGAAGTGGCATCACCAACATCACCATAATCTCAAATGAACATATTGG
>CALBJF010000105.1 GCA_937892665.1 uncultured euryarchaeote
TCCTTTTCTATGGAACAATTCGGGACAACGTAAGATACAATCAAGAAGCAACTGAAGAGGATCTTAGCGTAGCGCTTGAGCTCGCAGGTGCTCTCGAATTTGTCAAGGAACTCGAAGATGGAATGGAAACAATGGTCGGCGATAGAGGAGCAAAGTTGAGTGGTGGACAGCGTGCAAGAGTCTCTCTTGCTCGTGCGTTGTTAAAGAAGCCATCTTTGTTAATTCTCGATGAGGCCTCAAGTGCACTAGATGCTGAGACAGAGCGTCGTATTCAAGAGAATTTACTCAGTACAGCTTCCGGAAGAGCGACAATTGCTGTAGCACATCGTCTGAGTACAATTCGGAACGCCAACGAGATTCTTGCAATGGTCGACGGAGCAGTCGTTGAACGTGGCAAGCACGATGAATTGCTTGAACACAAGGGTGTATACTCCAGTCAATGGATTATTCAAACTGGCGACATGGCTGGCCTTTGATCAAGTTCGCTTAAGAATTGGCCTAAGGACAGTTTCAATCTGTTCTTTCGCAGAGACTGGTATGAAGGTCTTATTGCCCCATAGGATAAGTAATGAGATAAGGAAAAACAAGGGTATTCCGATGATAAGTGACCATATTGCTACGGTCAAATCGAGTATGTAGTGATCCTCAAAGAATTCAGAAACGACAATTGTTGAAATGAGTATCAGCACTCGTAAAACCGAAAGAATCGACCGAATTGACATCCATATCTCTTCCTGATCAGAAACATCATTCTGAACCTGCTCAGGCATGCTAGGCCTTCTGAATAAGGCTACAAAGCCCTTGTGCTGAGTTATGGAGTTGGGAGATGATTTCTAATCAAAGTGTACGCTCACGGTCATCGATTTGACGGCCAACGCCTGCAGCTCCGCCAGTTTTCCGCACTTCTCTCCATGCCTTGTTGACGCCTTGTCCATATGCCCAATGAGCAAGGAAGACAAAGAGTGGCGCAAGTGCAACCGTTCCTACTGATCGGTGGGGGCTTGTTCCAATTGCAGCTCCCAACCATGAGAGGCCGACGTAAAAGCCCATGAGGCCGAGAGTTCCGTGAACAGCCATTCGAGACCAAGTCCAATCGCCATCAAGGGAGAACCAAGGATAGTCCGTTGCTCCACCAGTTACGATTCCAGCAACAAGAGCGAGAATAGCCATAGCAGTTAGCCACGGGAAGAATCCAATAGCAGTATGCGACCATGTAGCAATCTCTG
>CALBJF010000106.1 GCA_937892665.1 uncultured euryarchaeote
CTGCAGGAAGAGTGCTTCTCGTAACAGCCTTAACAAATCTAGGCAGTATGCTAGGGGCTTGGTTTGCTGCTGCTGGATTCATTGGTGGTGGAGTAAACTAACTGATTTGATAATAATGAAAGTATGTCGTCCTTTTCTTATATCCCTCTAAACGTCTCAACCTCATTACATGTTTCTAACCATCTCAAACACTAGTTGATAAAGGGAAATCGTTGAGTCTTTAGAGAGGGGAGGCTATGACGGATTTAGGCACCCCTAAAATAGATTTAACCAAATTCTTTTCAGCATCCTCAGTTCATGAGATAGATGGTGTCGAGGTTGACCCAGTAAAACTCATGAACAGCGTGAGTTTAATCACAATGAAGTTGGATTCAGACAATGTAGAGTTTGTTAAAAAAATGACAACAGAGGGACTTTCGAGAGAAGACAGAGTTCTCTTCATCCAGGACATTCGCGAACAAACAGACACTGATATCTTTGAACTTTCGACTTGCAATCGTGTGCTCTATGTAGGCTTCGGGATTGACTGCAATCAACTTGAGAAAAGCGTTCTTCTCACAACTGGATTTGAAAGCGCTCCGTTTAGTCGGTATTCTGGGATTGACGTCTGGCGACAGTTGGTCAAGGTCTGCAGCGGACTTGATTCTTTTATTTTGGGGGAGTTACAAGTTATGTCGCAATTTAGAGGCTCTGTGGCAATGCATCGGAAAAATGGTCTAATTAGCGACATGAATTGTTCTTTTTTTGATCACGTCATTTCAGCGAACCGGATGTTGAGAAAGAAATTTGGTTTCAACCAAACAACAGAATCGATGCTGAACCTAGCAACGACAGCGATCGAAGAACTTATTTCTTCTGAAAAAGAGCTATCAACAGTGGTTCTTGGTTTTGGTGGTATGGGTTGCAAGGCGGTTGAAACAATTCTAGCGTTTGGACAAAACGACATAACAGTTGTGACTCGAAATCCTGAACTATCCTTCCAACGCAATCCTGAAATCGCTTCCAAAGTAAGATTAATTTCATTTGAAGACTGGAATATTGACTCTGGTAATCCGTCATTGATTATATCGACCATACGAAATACAGAGCCCACTTTCAATGCGAAATGCCTACTTCCTTCTGCATCAGCCGTAGTAATGGACTTCTCATGGCCTCCTTCTGTGGATTCTACCGGGCTGAATGATCAGCAAGAATTACTCGGTATGGAACACTGGATTAAAGCGGCTCATAAAATTGGCATGGAATGGGATTATTCATCAACAATTAATCAAAGTGAAGTGTTGCTTTCAGATATTCAAAATAGATTCATGAGTGCTTTAACGGACAAGACACAGGCGAAATTTAGGTCGTTTATCTACAAAACACTTGAGTCATTATCTGATGAATGGAAATCATCAACGTTAGCAGAAGAGAACGCTAACCAATTAACCCCTTTCTCCCGAGAAATAGCTACATGGATCTGCAAGCAAAACCGCCCATTTGAAAGTAACGAACTTGAAGATGTTATTCGTTCTACAGACCGGCCAATTGACCCGGTTTTATTAGATCAAGTTGCCAAAGATGTTGGAGATACAATACTACGGATCAGTACTCAATCCACTCTTTCGGAGGCGCAGAATTGAATCCTATTCGAATCGGTACAAGGACTTCAAAACTCGCTATGTGGCAGGCGAATAAGGTACAAGATAGTCTTGAAGAAAAAGGCTATACAACTGAGATTATCGGTATTTCCTCAAAAGGTGATCAATCACTTGGAGGTGACTTAGCCTCATCGGTTGGCCAATTCATTCACGCTGTTGATGCACAACTTTTGAGTAAAAATATCGATATTGCCGTCCATTCAAGCAAAGACGTGCCCGTTGAAATTAATACTTCCATTTCCAATATTGCTTATCTTGAGCGAGGTTGTACTAACGATGTTTTACTATTTCCAAAAACCGATAATGTTCAAACGCTAAGAGAAATGTTTGGCCATCGTCAAGAGATGCCTTTGGATCAAGTTCTGGATTTTATTCCAGAATCTGGGATGGTTGGAACTGTCTCTGGACGTCGGCAGTCCTTCCTTTTGAGCCATCGACCAGATATCTTGCCGATTGCTGTTCGAGGTCAAGTACAGACGCGATTGAAAAGGTTGCAAGAGAAAAGAGTGGATGCAGTTATTCTAGCTGAAATAGGATTACTTCGTTTGCATGAAATTGGTGCTCTTGAATCTTGGATTCTTGATTTTGGAGCTATTCGAATTTCTGATGACGATTGGCCGACAGCGCCTGGTCAAGGTTCTATTTCCGTTCATTGCAGGACTGAAGATGTCCACACATTGGATTCTATTCGAGACATATTAAATGATGAGAAATCTGAAATTGATGTTCTAGAAGAACGAAGATTACTATCTTCAATAGGAGGCGGTTGCCTCTATCCTGCTGGTATAAAGGTAGATGGCGACGACGTTTCGGTTAAAATATCCCCTCAAAATTGGCGAGAAATTTTCTGCAATGGGCTCGAGTTTGAAAGCGTTCATTACCGAGGAAAACTTAACGAGATAGTCGTGAAGAAACCCGTCCAATCCATACCTGTTGTCGAGTCTATAGTTAGTGGTATGAAATTGATTTCAACTCTTAATTCTAATCGCCTCGCACAGATTTTAGCCAATGATGGAATACCTGTACTCAACAAGCCAGTGCTTGAATTGATTTCCAAACCGAAAAACTGGCCACAGAACTTCATCGATGAAGATCTTCCTCGTTCTCAGTGGCCTTACCTAGTCTTGACTTCTCCATTTGCCGCTAAGTGTGCAATAGAAGTTGCTCAAGTAAATGGTGACCTTAACAGAATTCAATGGTTGGCCATAGGAGAAGGTACTGCAAGAGCCTGCTTCAAACGGGGTGTTACGGTTTCCATATGCGCCAAATCTAGAAATTCTACAGAACTCGCAACATACATTGACAAAATGGTTGATCGCCGAA